>JAQBQB010000021.1 GCA_028287235.1 Gemmatimonadota bacterium
GCCGGCTGCGCGAAGCCGAGTACGTGTACGAGACCGAGGACAGCGCACGCGTGTGGATGTCCCCGGAGCTCGCGCTCAGGTCGAGCGAGCTGTCCACCTTCCACCGTCGCACGTTGCGCCGGCTTCCTCGCCGCTGCCGCCGGCAGTGCGGAGCAGGGCGCGCCGCAGAGGTGCGCAATGATCGCCGCGGCGTCGGCGTCCTCGGCCGCGTTGATCGCGGCGGCGAGCGCGTTCGTTGGTTTGCAAGACGTGTCCGGCGGTGAGAAGTCGATCTACGTCGGACCCCAGTGTCTCCGCGCACGCGCGTCGTCGCGATCGGACGGGGTGCGAGTGCTCAAGAAACGATGACCTTCCAACCAAAGTCTGCGCGTGAGTCCGAGTCGCTGTGGCCGCCGTGCGTTGTATCTACTCGCGTTGAGTGGCGAACACATAGGCGCCTGAGGAAAAGGAAGTGCTGCATGACCCACCGAGTCATCCAGGTTGACGGAATCGAGTGGATGTTCTGGGACATCCGTTCGACGAACAGCTCGCGGCCGGCGCGGCACACGAACGTGTTGCATCGACTGGTCCGGCAATATTCGTCAATTGGTTCGCGAATCAGTCAAGACGACTTCAGAGTAAGAGAATGCTCAAGCCCGGCCGAATGAGGACGGCGTTGGTGTTGTCGTAGGTCACGGCGAGCGACCACCACGTGTTCCGGCGATAGTGTTGGCGGACTCCAACCATGACAACCTGTTCGGCACCGGCTAGCTCGGGAGCGTTCGGATTGACTAGGCCTTCGCCTCCCGAGAGAGACGCTGACGTAGACAGTACCTCTGCCATGGCGTCCAGGCCGTGCGGGAAGTGCCGCTCAACCGCCGCCGCGAGATTGAGCGTATTCTGAACTTGGAGCCCGACGGGCCGCCCCATGAACGAGTAGCCGACGTTCACGTGCGCCTCGAAGTTCCCGAGCCGTTTGCTCGCAATGAGATATGGCGTGAAATCGGCCCGTCCGGTTCCGATGGCGCGATTAGCGGCCGTCGGAAACTTCTCTTCCGCGGCTATCGCAAGCGCAGGGAGGGTGTGGCCCTCGGCGACCACCAAGAACTGCGACGTGACTTCGAGGTCGCCCACACCCAGCGCACGAGCTCCCGGCCGAGGCAGGATCGCGGTGAAAAAGACTGGCTCGACAAGGAGATTCCAGCGATCAGATAGGCCATATTCCAGGGCGAAGGGCACCGCGTGCTCTGTTCCTTGCGTCGAGCTTTGAAACTCGTATGCGGCGTTCACCACCAGCTCGTGGCGCGCTGGGAGTCGCGCGGTCTCAGTCTCGAGCGGTTGCTGGGCGACGCAGACGTCCGTCCGCAGTATCAGCAACAATGCGACGGCGGTCGCGATCGCGCAGCGTAGTTCGTGACGAGCAGAAGCCTGCATGGTGCAATCCTCCAAGAGTGTTCGCCAACGAAACGCTGGCTACTGCGAATCTACGCCTGCGCGCCTGTCGCCCCCATGACGCGGCCTCGTAACGGGCGGTATGGTGCAGAACCCCAGTTCGCTAAGGTCAATTGCGCCGCTCTGGATCTCGTCGCGCTCGTCACCACGCTCAAGTAGGATACCGCTCGCTTGGTGTAGGGTCAGTTCCTAAACCCGTTCTCGACGCGGTGTAAGCAACCGGGATTGCGGGTATAGCCCCGCCGCGCCGGCCGAACACGTCGCGATGAAGTTGCGGCGGCGCGAGCTCTCATACCGGGCAGGACGGCGCGGCGGACGACTCTTCGGGGTGACCTAGACTGGCCCGTCCCAGTTGAGCAGAGACACTATTGAAGGATCTCATGTCCAACGTGTCGCGCGTATGCATGCTGCTCGCCCTGTCTTGTGCGTGCGGGTGTTCATCGATCACCGATCTGGGTCTGTCCCAGGAACTGCCCGTCACCATCACCTCCACGACGACGACTCCGCCCATCGCGCCGATCGCATCGATCACCGGTGCGGGCGACAGCGTCGTGGCCGTCATCGTGGCGCCCGCGACGTGCGGGCGGACATTGAGTGCGTCGGCGGGTTTGTCGCAGCAAACGGTCGTCGTCGCGGTGACTCTCACGGCAAGCGGAGTTCAGGCCTGCGATCCGATTTTCGGGTCGACGACGTACCGCGCCGTCGCGCACGCCGTGCCGGCAGGAACACGGGACGCTGAGGCGATCCTGCGGACGGTATTCAATGGGGCCGCGTCAGACTCCGTGGTAGCGAGAAACAGGGTGATGTCTCCATAGAAGCGGAGGCGGTCGTCACCGTCGTTCGAGTCACACAGGGTGTTGTCGCCATGGCCCCTCACCAAATCCCGCTGACGCCTGATGAGAATCGTCAACGGCACCGTATCCACTGGCGAAATAGTCACGGCGAGCGTGGTGTCGCGAAACCCGTCACGATGTAGCCGCAACGCGCCCGATCCTTCAGGAACGAAGAAGAGCGACACAGTCCCGGTGGCCGTGGTCTTCGCGCGCACGCCGCTCGCCGAGTCGATGACGTCCACGTCCGGCACCGGATCGCCCGTGTCCAGATCGTAAACGCCGAGCAGTCGGAATCGGAATCGCGGCAGGCTATCGACGGACAACGCACGTCCAGCGGCCGGATGGTCGTCGATCACGTACGATCCGACGCCGTTCTTATAGCCGATCCCGGGCTTCAGCACGACGAACATCGACATGTCGCTGTTGTTCTTGCCGATGGAGTCGTCGAAACAGTCGTGGTAAGTGATCTCTTGGATGTGCTCCGGGTGAATGTTGCGGAGGATCGACAGCACGGTGTCGATGTGCGAGAACGCTGTGAACGGCGATCGCGGCGCGCGCGGCGGCGCGGGGAGACGAGTGATGCGTGGGTTCGGTCGCGGCGGCAGAGGGGCGGGGATGCCGAGACCCGCCTTGCGCCCATAGACATACACCGAATCGACGTCGGCCAACGTCACGCGAATGCCATTTACCCACACGCTCTCGATCCATCCGGTTCGCGGCGTCCACGGTACTGCACAGGCCATCGCGCCTCCGCGGCTATTCATCATGTCCGGGCGCAGCTTGAAAATGTCGGATCCGTCGATGATTGGACGACCGCTGTTCTCGATGTCCTCGGCGCCGAGGTGGTAGCTCTTTCGCTTGAGATCTTCTGCCGCCGAGACAGTCACGGGCGCGAGTGTCACGACGGTGCGTGCGAGCCGAACGTCCACCGTGACGGTGTCGGCCGCGGACACCGAGAAGAACCGATACGCCGCCTGAAATCCGATCTTTCGCACGGTGAGCTGCAGCGTACCTTCGGATCGGGAGACGTCGAGGGTCGCGCGGCCTTGGGGGCTCGTGGTCGCGCGCGCAACGGGCTCGGCGATTCCCCGAACAATCGCGACGTCGGCGCCCGCAATCGGCCCGCTCGCGGAGTCGGCGACCCGAACGGCGACGGTCATGTTGCTCAATCGCTGAGCCGTGAGGACGGCCGGGCAGGCAACTATCAGGCACATCGCTCGCAAGAGCATGCGCAACGTTACGCGCCGAGGAAACCTTTGACAAGAATTCGCCCGATTCGATTACTCAAAACCCGGCACGGACGTGGCAAGATTTCACGTTGCTGCTGCTAGTTCATGAGGCGAAGCGTGGCGCAGGCGCATCTGAGGACGGAGTGCCGTCGGCGGACACCGTCGCTCAGCCAAACGCCCTGCCCTCGGGAGTGTTCGGGGGAAAGCAACCCGAACTTCACTGGGTGCACCGGCGCCAAGGCCTGAGCCGGTCGGTGTAGCCAGGCGGTGACGGCTGTGAGACAGGGGTGCCAATCGGCGCCCCCTATTTGTTGATCGGGGCATTCCGCGTCTGGCGTGTCTGTTCGACGGGGGCACCGCGCCGTCCGACAATCGGCGTCGTCATTTGCCACGTACGTTCGGGAACACAGATGAAGCAAACAAGAATCCGTCTCGGCGCGGGCGCTGTCGCGCTCTTGAGCGCCGCCTGCACATCGCATACGCCGCGCAGCCTCGGTACTGACCCCGTGGCGCTCGCGGCCGTGCGCGCCGACGTACGGCTGGTCGACGGGCAAACCACCTGGGTCGCGCACGGCACGGGCTACGAATTGGTCGGACGGTCCAAGGCGGACATCGCGGCGCTCCAGTCGCAACTGGACCGAGAAGCGGCGGTGGTCCGTCGCGTGTTTCCGGCCGACAGTCTCGCGCGTGTAGTGATCAAGGTGCGGCGCGCGTCCGCCGAAGGACAGCCGTTCGTCGCCGCGGCGCCCATACCGACGACTACGCGCGGTGCGGTGGTCGAAGTGGTGCTGGCCAATCCCAAAGCGAAGAAGGACAAGGAGAAGGACAAGGCTCCGGCCAACGCGGGCGGGCAAGGGCTGCTCGCCGAGCGCACGCCGACGCTCCCCGTGATGCGCGCGTGGCTGTCCGCGCACGCAACCTCGGTGACGCACACGCCGGCGCGCATCACTCAGGCATCGGGCGAGGTCGAGGATGCGCGAGTTCCGGCGTGGGCAGAGGAGATGATTCCGTCGCTGGCCGTCGACTCAGTGGTCGATCGGTTCACGGTGGCGCTCGCGACGCATTCCGAGGATCTGATTCCCCTGACGCGATACTTCACGATGGAGCGCCCCGCCGACGTCGTGCCGGCGGTGGCTCAGCGCGGAGGCAACGGTGGTGGAAACGGAGGCAACGGTGGTGGGGGCGGTGGTAGTTCGGGCGGCATGGGCGGCATGGGCGGTGGACGCGGCGGTCGCGGCGGCGGTGGTCGCGGGGGCGGCGGCGGCGGCATGGGTGGCCGAGGTGGCGGCATGGGCGGGGGCGGTTCCCGATCGCAAGGCGACAAGCCCGCGGCCCCGCTGCAGGGCGGAGCTCTCTTCGACATGCAGTCGGTCGTCTTCGGGCAGTATCTCGCGCACGAGAGCTACGATCTGATCGGCGCGCTGGTCGACGCACAGCTCGCCGGCAAGAGCGTGGACGATGTGTTCACGGCGCGGAACTCGATGAGCCTCACGCAGATGGACGTCGAATGGCACCGCTGGCTATCCGACCGCGCGGGCACCCTGCTCATGCGGTGATTTCGGCTACATTAGCGTTTGCTCAACATCGGTCAATGTGGGTCAACATTGATCAACGCGGCTCGGCGGGGACGAACCAGAGCGGCACGTCGTAGTCGTAGACGAGCTCCTCGCCGGCCGCGATGTCGCGGAGCGCCACCACGCACATGCTCTCCGGTTCGGGCCCCGACTGAAACTCGATGTTCGGGTCGGTGGAATGATTGTAGAACATCAACAGTCCGCCGCCCATGGCGACGGACTGCGCCGGATCGTCGCTCCAGTACAGCAGATACTGATCGAAGACCGTCAGCGCGCCCTCGCGATTGAGCAAGTCCACGTCGGGCACGGTGATGATGGGGGAGCACTCGAGCACCGTGCCGGCGGAGCAAGCGTGCACCGCGACGACGCCGCGGCCCTTGTCGGCGGTCATGTGCCAATCGACGAGGCCGCGGGGACGAGCCGACGCTGACTTGAATTCGGTCATGGATCCAGGGTGAGGGGGAATGTGCCGGCACCTATGTAACGGCGGCAGAGTGCAAACGAATATCATGCGGCGTGTTGCAAGCAGCCGTTTTCCGTTGATCCGTTTTCCGTTCTCAGTTGGCCGAGGGGCAAACTGCTCCACGGACGGGGCCACGGTAAGAACCCTGCCGAGTAACGGAATACGGTTCAACAGAACACAGGAAACGGAGAACGGTTGCCTGCAAGCCGCCGTGCTCTCATCTAGAAATGTGAAACAGGGGGTGCCGCTTGGCACCCCCTGCCTCGTCGATCAACGCGCCGGCGCAGCTTACGGATTGCGATCCGTGCACGCCGACCAGTTCGGGTTGTTCGTCTCGGACTGCAACGGAACGAGGTTGACGTCGGTGCCGTAGGCGCCGCCCTTGAAGTACGCGCCGGTGGGGAACACCGACTCGGCCGTGCGCCCGTACTGCCGGATGAGGCGGCGCATGTCGCCCAAGCGATGCGCGGTCATGTACATCCAGAACGCTCGCTCGCGGAAGAGCAGGTTCACGCGTCCGTCCGCCGTGCCGGGGTCGGTGAGCGGCGCCAACGACGTCGCCGTCGTCGTCACCGTTCCGTAACTCTGCGGCGCGGCGCGCAACGCGTTGAGCGTGGCCAGGAACCCGGCCGTGTTGCCCGCGGCGAGCTGCGCTTCGGCTTCGATCAACCGCGCCTCGATGCCGGTGGCGATGGCCACTGCCGCGTCGGTCGTGGTGTACTGGTTGAAGGTCGGAACGTTGCTGCCGTCCTGGCCGCGGAGAATCTTCGTGCCGTCGACCTTGACGCGTGGATCCTTCGCCGACACGAAGTCGAGCCCGTTGACGCCTTCCTTGTCCGAGGCGCCGAAGTTTCTCGTCGCGCTCATCCAGTCGTAGATCCCATTCACCACGCCGGCGGTCGACTTCGAGAAGACGGTGTTGTAGGTGAAGTTCGTCGCGACCTCGCCCACGAGCGCGGCAGCGGCGGCGAAGTTGGTGCCGAGCGCACCGGCCTTCGCCTGGTCGACGAGCGTGCGCGCCTTGCCGACGAGCGCGATGCTGCGAATGGTCTTGTCGGACGTGCCGATGAGGGCGAGCGCGCTGTCGTACTGCGCGACGGCGGCGTTGTAGAGATCGGCCGTCGACATCGTGGCGGTCGTGATGTTGATCTCGTCCTTGCCGTCCCACAGCGGAATGCCGTTGCAGTAGTCCTCCGCGGCAATCGTCAGGACGAGCCCTTCGTTGGCGTGAATCGTCGCGAGCTGTGCCGTGCCGCCGGTGGCCGGCGGGAAGAGGAGCAGCAGGTGGAGCGCCCGGAGATTGCGCGTGTGGGCGTTGGACACCTGGGTCCACGAGTCGATCGGAAAGTTGTTCGGGTTGATCCCACGGTTGTCGATCGTCTCGGTACCGGCGCGTGCCGCGAAGATCTCGTCGGCCAACAGGCCGCCCGTGAGGTTGAGCCCGAGCGGCGAGCTGCCGCCCCGGTCGCCGCCGATGACGCGGTAGAAGTCGCCGACGGCCGCGGTGTAGAACGCCTGCGCGCCCGCCGGACTGTTGGAGTTGGTGACCGTGATGATGTCCGGCGTCTGCACGGCGAGCAGCCGGTCCTGCAAGTTGTTGCCGCACGCGACCGCCGTCAGCGCGACCGCGACAGCGGCGGCGGCGGTCAGCCCGTGAGAGATCTTATATCTAGTCATCCGATGGTCTCTGTTCGAGTGGGAGGCCGCTTAGAACGCGATGTTGAAGCGGGCGAGCCAGAGGCGAATCGCCGGCGGAGTGCCGAGATCGTCGTTTCCGTTGGCGCTGCGATTGGCCTCGGGATCGATGCCCGGATACTTCGTCCAGAGCGTTGCCAGGTTGCGCCCGCTCAACACGAGCTGCGCCGTGCGTCCGCGCAGGAACTTGCTCGTGAGGTTCGCCGGCAGGTCTGCCGTCACCGAGATCTCGCGCAGCTTGACGAAGTCGTTCGGCTGGTAGATGCCCCACTTGGTGTTCTTGAGCGCGGCCGACGCCGCGGCCACCGCCGCTGCCTGATCGGCGAGCGAGCTGCCCTTGACGTTGATCGCTTCGCAGTTGAGCGCCGACACGCAGCGGTTGGAGCCGATGGTGTAGGTGTTCCAGAAGCTGCCGCGATAGTCGAGCAACGCGGTCACGTGGAAGCGGTTGTTGAGCAGGCCGAAGGAGTTCGACAGGCCGGCCTCGTACAGCGGCAACGTGGAGCCGCGGAAGGAGTCGGCCGCGGCGAGCGTGATCTCGCTCGCCGTGATGATGCCGTCGCCGTTGGCGTCCTTGTACGTGTACGGACGATCCCAGATACCGAACAGCGGATAGCCGACCACGTTGCGCACGCCCTGCGTGGTGGGCAGCACGACGGTTCCGATGTCGGCGAGCTTGTTGTTCAGGTGCGAGCCGTTGAGGCGCACGTTCCACGTCAGCGCCCGCCGGTCGATCACGTTGCCGTCCACGGCGAGCTCGATGCCGCGGTTGATGACCTTGGCGACGTTGACCGTTTGCGTGCCGCCCGCGCCGAACGACGGCGGCAGGGGACGCGCGAAGATCTGGTCGCGACTCACTTTGTTGAACAGCGTAAACTCGATGTTCACACGGTCGCCGAGCGCGCCCATGTCGAAGCCGCCTTCGTACTCCGTGGTGACTTCCGGCCGCAGGTCGGCGTTGCCGATCGACGCCACGGTAAGACCGGGGTTGTCGCCGTTCGCCGCCGGATACGTGAGTGCGCTGAGGAACGCGAGTGCCGCCGTGGTGCCCGGAGGCAATCCGGCCTGACCCACTGTGGAGCGCAAGCGCAAGCGCGAGACGCCCGGCAGGTGCGGGAACCACGATTCGTCGGAGATGACGTACGAGATGTTGGCGCTGGGATACAGCGTGGTGCCGGCCGAACGACCGAACGCGCTGTTCTGGTCCGTGCGCGCGCTCACCGTACCGTACAACCGGTCGCGCCAGTTCAACTGCTCCTGCACGAAGGCGCCGTACGTCGCGTTCTCCGTGGTCGTCGTGGACGCGAGGCGCTGCGACGCGGCGTTCGGCGTGGTCGATCCCACGCCCAAGCCGTAGCCCTCACCGAACAGCTGATAGATGCCGCTCTTGAACCACTGGCCGCCCACCGTCGTATTCGACGTGAGCGTGTTGGTCAGCTTGCGGTTCGCCGCGCCGCGGATCGTCGCGGTGTACTGCAGCGAGTTCGTACGGAAGATGTCGACGCCGGAGAAGCCCTGCGACGCGGACGGTCCCCACGCAGCAGTCGTCGGTCCTTCGCCCGGCAGCTGGTTCTGCGCGTTGTTCGCGTTCGAGTTGTCGATGCCGCCTTCCGCCGTGAACTGGAACCAGGGAATGGGCGTCCAGTTCAGCGAGGTGGTGCCGGTGAAGCGCTCGAGCGTGTTGCGCTGGCCCACGGAGTAGATGTCGCCCACGAACTGACCGGCCGTTCCATTGCTCGCCGTCTTGAAGCCCGGCGCGGAGAAGAGCTGGTTCGAGAGGCCCTGGAAGAAGGTGCCGTCGAACGGCGACCAGAGGTCGCGATCCTGATAGCCGCCAGAGATGTCCAGCGTGGCGCTCGGCGCGAGCGTGAAGGTGAAGTTGCCGCGCACCGACGTCTGATGAAGCTGGTTGGGACGAACCTGTTGACTGTTCGGCGCGTAGCCGTGGAGCGTGGTGAGACGATCCTGCTCGAAGGCCGGCATGTAGTACGGGCCGGTCTCGCCCTGACGGTCGGCGCTGAAGAAGAAGCGCAGCGACTCGCTGCCGCCGGAGGCCTGGAAGCCATAGCGCGCGGACGGGCCGTTCTTGAACGGATCCGACCGCGAGTCGGTCCACGGGTTGTAGCTCGACGTGCTGTCGATGAGGCACTGGCCGAGCGCCGAGGCGGCGAGCGTGCAGTGGATAGGCGTGGCGCCGGTCACCGGCACGCCGTTCACGATGTTGCGGCCGAACGTCCAGTAGTTCGCGGGATAGTTGCTCGGCATCACGGTGATGCCGGTCTCGCCGAACGCGGTCCAGCGGGTGCTGCCGGCGCGTCCGCGCTTCGTCTTGATGACGATGACGCCGTTCGCCGCCGCGGTTCCATAGAGCGCGGCCGCCGAGGGTCCCTTGATGACGTCGATCGACTCGACGTCTTCCGGATCGAGCGTCGAGATGCGGCTGATGCGCACCGCCGACACGTTGCCGGGCTCGTTCTCGTTGCTGAAGCGTACGCCGTCGAGCACGACGAGCGGCTCGTTGCTCAGAGAGAGCGAGCCGATACCGCGAATGCGGATGTTGGGCGAAGCGCCGATGACACCCTGCGTCTGGATGACCTGCACGCCCGACGCGCGCGCCTGCATCATCTCGGTGATGTTCTGGATTGGCGACGTCTTGGCGATGGAGTCCACCATGATCGACGCGACCACGTTGCCCATCTCACGGCGCGACTGCTCGCCGGTCGCCGTAGTGACGACTTCCTCGAGGCGCGCGACCGCGCGGCTGAGGCCGAAGTCGGCGGTAACGCTTCCGTCCGCTGGCACGGAGACCGTCTGGTCCATGGGCTGGTAGCCGATGCGCGTGACGCGCAGCGTGGCCTGGCCGGCGGGAGCGCCCGTCAACGTATAGTTGCCGTTCGCGTCGCTGATGGCGCCGATCCGCTGGGCGGCTCCGACCACCACGATCTGGGCCGACACCACCGGCTGCCCACTCTCCTTGTCGGTGACGCGGCCCTTGATGACTCCGGCGCGCGCGAGGGGTGCCGCGAGTGCGCCGTGGCCTGGGGCCGCGAACGTGTGGGACGGGAGCAACGGAAGCGCGAGCAGCGCGACTGCCGCCGTTCGCCGCAGGAAACGGGACATGCGATCCTCCATGGGTGGTGGAAAGACAGCTAGAACGAGGGCTATAGCGTCAGCGGGTGTCGACGGGCGTTCTGGCGGGGGAACCGGGCACGAGGGGTATGCAGATTGGGCATCCACTATAACTCGCGCAGTGGCCCATTGGTCAACTAGTTGTGTTTTCGCGCCAATTGCACAACATCAGTGATCGGGTGGCCGCACCCGGAGACGATGCGGAACAAATATGGGGAGGCGAGCGTTGGTTCGTCGCATTGAGGCGCTGAGTGTTATCGTCGCGCTCTTGTCGTGTTGCCGTGCGTCCGTCGCACCCGGGCAAGCAACAGAGTCGCCTCGGCGCGGCTACGCCGTGACCGGGACCGTCGCGGATCGCGCGGGCGGTCCTGTCGCCGACGCCGAAGTATCCGTGGTGGTGCGCGACACGATCGTGAGAAGCGTACGGACGGACGCCATGGGACACTTCTCTCTGGAGGAGCTGTCGACGGATGAGCCGACGCTTCGCGTTCGCCGCCCGGGATTTCAACCGCGCACCGTCTCGGTCCGAATCACACGTGCCGATCATTCCGCGACGACCTTCGTGACACTCGATTTTGCAACCGCCGCACTCGACGCGGTGCGCATCGACGACGTGGCGCCCGACGACCGCAGTCCGCAGCTGCGCGCATTCTATGCGCGCGCGCGTGCCAATCATTTCGGCCACTTCCTCGACGAGCGGACGCTCGAAGAGCTGCATCCCGAGCACACGAGCGACGCGCTGCGCGGCGTTCCCGGGGTGATCGTCCGGCCGTCACGCCGCATCGGCAACGAGGTTCGCATCCGTGGGTGCGCGCCGCTCGTGTGGGTGAACGGCGTTCGCAATCCACACGCGGAGATCGACGACGTGTCGCACGGCAACGACGTCGCGGCGATCGAGGTCTACAGCTCCGCAGCCGGGGTGCCGGCCGAGTTCTTCGATCGGACCGCCACCTGTGGGACGATCCTCGTGTGGCTCAAGGACCGCTGACCGGCGAAAACACGAATGCCCCGCGAACCGAAGTCCGCGGGGCATTCGTCGAGAGGTGACCCTCGGTGCTAGGTCACGTATGCCTCACGCATGCCTCACGCATGCCTCACGAGCATGTCGGTGCGGCGGACGTCTTGTCCCACCACATCGGCGTGTTGTTCGCGTCACCGCCCATGCGGCTGGCGGCGGCTTGCACCTGCGCGTTGTTCGCCGCCTTCTCAGCCGTGGGGTACACTAACCGGCGCGGAACGTAGCTCAACACCGCGACCTTCGACGGGACGAGCTTGGGCGTGCAGGTGCGGCGCCACTCGAACCAGGCCTGGCCGCCGTCCGAGTACAACGCGATCCACTTCTGTAGCGCGATCTGTTTGAGACCGGCCGTTCCCGCCTGATACGCCACCTGCGGTTGCGCGAGATACGCCGTGATCTTGCTCGCGTCGGTCACACCCCACTGGTTCATCGACGCCGTGATGCCCGCGTTGTAGAAGCCAGCCGCCTGCGACGCGTTCAACCCGCCGAGACCGCGCTGCGCGGCCTCGGCCTGGATGAGTGCCAGCTCGGCGTACGTCATGAGGTACGACGGCTGCTTGCCTCCGTTCCCGCCGTACGCACCGGAGCCGTACGCAACCGGGCCCGGATAGAAGATGGCGCCCGGACGCGACGCGGTGTCGGAGTACGCCACCGCCTGCGCGTTCGTGAGGCCGTTCGGCTGGCCGACGAACTTGCCCGTCGCGGTTGCGGGCATGGCGTAGATCGAGACGCGAGGATCGTTGTAGTGGTTCAGCGTGTCGACGAGGGTCTTCGACATCCGGTCGTCGTCGCGGCTGGAGAAGTTCACCGCCCACGGATTGTTGAAGATGTTGTCGCCGGGCCAGTTCAACTGCGCGTTGTCGGAGTTCGACGTGAACACGCCGCCCGCGCCCGCGAAGGCGGCCTTGAGCTCTTTGTCGGCCGTGGCCTGGTCCACGTTCACGATGCGCATGGCGTCGCGGGCGTGGAGCGAGTTGGCGAACTTCTGCCACTTCGCGTTCGAGCCCCTGTAGATCTGGTCGGCGGAGCCGAGGCTGGACGCCGTGGCGCCGTTCAGATCGGTGGCCGCCTTCGTCAGCGCGGCGAACATGCCCGCATAGATCTGCTGCTGCGGGTCATAGGCCGGCGCGAGCACCGCGGCGGCCGAGTCGCCGGCGAGTGCCTGCGAGTACGGCACGTCGCCCCAACTGTCCGTGAGATAGCCGAACTCCCACTGCTGCATGATGCTCGCCGGCGCCGAGAGGCTCGGATCCTTCGCGGCAACGCCCGCGCGCACGACGATCTGGAAGTCCTCGAGGTCGTTCTGGTATGCGCTGGCGAACTGCGTCGTCAGAGAGCCCGACTGCACGCCCTTGTACTGGTCGTTGGCGATGTACTGATTTTCCGCGAAGTGTTGGATGAGCAGGGAAATGTCGCGGAGGTCGTAGCCCGAGCCGAGCCAGGTGCCGACGGCCGATTGGAGGGCATTGGTGAAGACCGCGGGCGCCGGAGCGCTGGTCGGGGCGTTCGGATTGTTGTTGACCGAGGTCAACTTGTCGTTGTTGCAGCCCGCCGCCGCGACGAGAAGCGCGGCGGTCGCCACTGCCAACGATGCGCGATGTGTATGAGTCATGAGAGTCATGAGTTTACGGCGTGATCCGGACGGCCACGCCGAAGCTGCGCGGCGCCGGCAGTGCGGCGTATTCGATGCCCTGGTTGCTGCCGGTGTTGTACGACACTTCCGGATCGACGTTCGGGACCTTGGTGTGCGTCCACAGGTTCCGGCCGACGAGCGCGAAGTTCACGGCGTTGGCGTTCAAGTGGTGCGTGATCGACGGCGGCAGATCGTACCCCACGCGCAACTCCCGCAGCTTGATGTAGCTGTCGTCGTAGACGTACGGCTCGGCGATGTTGTTGTACGCGAGCGACTGGAAGTACTGCTCCGACGTGATGTTCTGCGTGTTGGGCTTGCCCGTGGACTCGACGATGCCGTTGATGACGATACCCGGCTTGTCGAAGTCCACTTCGCGGCCGTACATCGTGGTGGCGAGCGTTCCCGTCGCCTGCCCGTAGAAGTTCGTGCCGCTGAAAATCTTGCCGCCGTGGCGGATGTCGAGCGTCGAGTTCAGCGTGATGCGGCCAATCTTGAGCGTGTTCGACCAGCCGCCCGTCCAATCCGGCTGAACGTTGCCGAGCACGGAGAGCGTGTCCGACGGCTCGTAGGAGCCGGCGTCGTCGATCAACGGCAGACCCGTTGCCGCGTCGCGCTTGATCGTGTAGCCGCGCAGCGTGCCGAACGGCTGGCCGGCGCGCGCCTCGACGAACACGGCGCCCTGGAAGCCGCCGAACTGAATCGTCTGCAGTCCCGGAGCGAGCGAGATCACGCGGCCGCGGTTATGCGAGAAGTTGAACGTCGAGCTCCAGTTCACTCGCGCGTTCCGAATGGGCTCCACGGTGAGCAGCGCCTCGTAGCCCTTGTTGTCGATCTTGCCGGCGTTGATCAGCTTGGAGCCGTAGCCGGTCGTGGGCGGGAGCGCGACGCTGGTGATCTCGTCGGTGGTGTACTTGTCGTAGATGCTCGCGTCGATCGAGACGCGGCTGCCCCACAGTCCCACCTCGAAGCCGGCTTCGTTCGAGATCGTCGTCTCCGGCTTGAGGTTCGGATTGAGCAGCGAGTTGCCGAGGGTGAAGAGCGACTGGCCGTTGAACTTCGACGCGTTGCCCGTGTAGGTCGTATAGAGCGAGTAGGGTGGGGCGTCGTTGCCGACGCGCGCCGTACCGCCGCGAATCTTGAGATACGTGAGCACGCTGTTGGCGAGCCGCGGCATGGCGTCGGTGAGCACGATCGACGTGTTGATCGACGGATAGAAGTACGAGTTGTGGCCCTGCGGCAGCGTGGAGGACCAGTCGTTGCGCCCCGTGCCTTCGACCGACCACCAGCCGTTCCAGGTGAAGCCCGCCGAGCCGAACACGCTGTTGACCGCCTGGTTCGTCGCGCTCTGGCCGTTCACCGGCGGCAGCGCGGCATTGGCCACGTTGTAGATGTCCGCCACGGTGATGCCGTTGACCGCGACGCTGTTGGTGCCCTGCGAGGAATAGCGGCGATTGCCGCCGACGGTGCCGTTGAGCGTGAGATGCGTCGTGACGTCGCGGTTCGCGTTCACGATCAGGTCGGTGTTGTTCTCGGTGTACGTGTCACCGATCAGCGTGAACGCGCCGGCGTACGCCGGGTTCACCGTGTTCGAGCCGTTGTTCAGCTCGATGTTTCCGCCGGCGTACGACGTGTTGATGTTGTACCGGTAGGTGTCCGTGCCGGTGCGTGCGGTGGCGTTCAGCCAATCGGTGAACTTGTACGTCGCCGAGCCGTTCGCGATCACGCGGTCGCGCTGGTCCGTCTCCGGATTCGCGTACTGCATGAAGTACGGATTGTTGTGGTAGCTGTAGTTCCAGTTGAACTCGCGGTTCGACGGCCCGTTGTTCAACGCCGCGCCCTGTTGGTAATTCTTGAGCGCGTTCATGTCGACCTGGCGTCCGAACCACACGAACAGCCCTTCCATGATGCCGCCGACGTAGCCCTGTCCCGGGCGGTTGGCGCCGTCGTTGCGGATGTAGTTGAGGGAGCCGTCGAGCGAGAGACGATCGCTGGCTTTGATCGAGCCGGTGGCGCTGCCGCTCAGCCGCCGCAGGAACTCGTTCGGAATGATGCCCTCGACGTTCTCACCGGCCACGGAGAGACGCGCGTTGCTGCGGTCCGTGCCGCCCGACACGGCGAAGGTGGCGTCGGAGGTGCGTCCGGTCTTGAAGAAGGAGCTGACGTTGTCCGGATGCGCGACCCACGGCTGCGCCTTGCCCGTGAACTGGTCGATGAGCCGGCCGTCGAGCTTTGGTCCGTAACTCTGGTCGTTGCCGTCGAGCGCGCCGAGTCCGTTCACCCACTTGAAGTCGCCGCCCGAACCCTGGCCATATGAGTTCTGGAATGTCGGCAGAACCGCCGGCCGGTCGAAGGTGACGCTCGAGCTCACGTCGACGTTCGACGCCCGCGCACCGCCGCGCTTCGTGGTGATGATGATGACGCCGTTCGCGGCGCGGGAGCCGTACAGCGCGCCGGCGTTCGGGCCCTTGAGCACGGAGATCGACTCGATGTCGTTGGAGTTGATGTCCTGGATCGCGTTGCCGAAGTCCTTCGAGCCGGTCATGCCGCCGCCCTGCTGCTGCGAGCCGCGGTCGGCGTTCGACACCGGCACGCCGTCGATCACGAACAGCGGTTGATTGGTGCCGCTGATCGACGTGTAGCCGCGAATCGTGATGCTCGTCGAGCCGCCCTGGGTGCCGTTGCCCACGATGTTCACGCCGGACACCTTGCCCTGGAGCTGATTCTCGATGTTGGGCGCGAAGGTGGTGTTCAGCTCTTCGCTGCTGAGCTGCTGCTGCGCCGTTCCGAGCTGGCTCTTTTCACGCGTCTGGCCCAACGCCGTGACCACGACCTGGTCGAGCTGCGCGGCGCTGGCCACGAGCACGAAGTCCTGCGTGATCGTGGCACCGTTGATCGTGATGTTGACCGACCGTGCTTCGAAGCCGATGCGCCGCGCCGTGAGCACGGCGGTCTGACCGACTCCCCGGCCGGCGGCGATTCGGAAGGAGTAGCGGCCGTCGGCATCGGTGTGCGCGCCGACGCCAAGCGTGGGAATGCTCACGCTCGCGCCCTGCAGGGGCTGCTTTGCGTCGCCCGTGACTCGACCGGTGATGGTCGTTCCTTGCGCGAGCGCCGCCGCGGCGGGAAACAATCCCAGCAACGTGGCCACGACCGCAAGGGTGCGGTGGAGGTGTCTCGGCATGACGTGTGTCTACCTCAAATGAGTGCCTGGCTCGGGCGTTGGCGCGAACCCGGCGGCGGGTGGCAAACGCAGTCCAGTATCCCGCACGATTGGCGTGCTGCGGGCGACGAAATCGCGACGTCTCGCTCGAGAGTCGGGGACGCGCGTTGCCTGGGGACGAAGCGGCCCTGCAACGTGACCGATGGGCGAGCTCTCGCGATGGTGTGCTAACTAAAGCGCGGCCGCACCGTAGTCAACAGGCGCCCATGGAGACAGTGCGAAATCTCTAAGTCGTTTCGGTGTTGATAGTTAACATGTTAACAAATCATAAACACCGCACGACGGGCTGCGCGACTCACGCAAGGCAGACGTCGACGCTAATGCACGCCCGCTGTGACGAACGGGCTGCCCAGTGCAAGCAGGTCGGCGGGGTCGATGGTCAGCGCACCGAACCTCGCACTCCAATGAAGGTGCGGGCCCGTGACGCGCCCGGTCGACCCGACCAGCCCGATCTCCTGGCCGCGTTCCACCGTGTCGCCTACCGCCACCTCGGGCCGGCTCATGTGGAAGTAGGCCGTCACGAGCCCGTCGCCATGGTCGATGTACACAACGTTGCCCGCGAGGAAGAACTCCGCGACGAGCGCGACGACACCGCGATTCGCCGCGTAGATCGGCTCGCCGACGGCGCCGCGATAGTCGATCCCGAGGTGATTGCTCGACACGCGTCCGTTGAACAAGCGTCCGCTGCCGAACCGGCTCGTCACGCGCGATGCGCGCGGGCGCAAGAACGGCAGAGTCCACAGCTGTGGCGTATCCTGCGCTCGATGGCCAACTTGTCTGGCAAGCTCGTTCTCGTGCTCGACGCGCGCGTCCGCCGCGGAATCCGTCCGCTGCGTGAACCGTTTGTCGACGCTGAGCCGCCGCGCGTTCTTCGCGCGGCCGCGCGCTTTCGCCGCTGGCGCAGGAGGTGGCTGGTGCGGATATCGAAGAACGGCACGCACCGTATCGACGGCTCCCGATTGCCGCTGCAGTTCCACGCGCGCAACGACGGAATCCGAAACGCCAACGGGAATCGCGCCGAGTGCTTGCAGGCGTCCGCCTGGCACGCCGCGAAAGTGCAGCGGCTCGCCCGCCATCTGCCCCGTGACGCTCACGACACTGTCGCCGCGGCCGAGGCGGTCGATCGTCAACCGAACGAGGGAGCCGCCCGACGGCTGGCGTGGCTCGACAGCGAGCCGTGGCTGCTGCGGCAGCTGCCGCAACTGCGCGCGAGCGACGTGCGGCGACGCGACGATGAGAGCGCCAAGTGCGCCGAGCGTGTGACGCGCGAGACGCGCGTGAAGAAATCGCATTCGGGCAAAATACACCGCGGTGCGCCAACGCCGGCAACTCCACGCGGTCCCGAGGGTACGAACCATCAATGGATGTAGTCCGCCGGTTTTCGCTCCTGGCCACGGCCAGTCTGCTGGGTATCGCGGTGATGCTCGGATGGGCCAGCGCTCGACCGGTGATGAGCTCAAACGCCGCGTCGTCGCTGTCGAGCGCCTCGTCGTATTTCGATTCGACGATCGTGCTCGCGCGCGGATCGCGGCCGCGTGGCTCGCGCGGCGACGAGCTGGTGATCGCGCTCGGCTATCTCGAGCGGTTGCGCCTCGGGCTGGGAAGTCCGTTCCGGCTCGTGGACGAAGCCGCGCACGATCCGCGGCTTCGCGGCGACATGAGCCCGCGCGTGGCGTGGGCGGTGTTGGCACGCTTGCGTCGCGGTGACGCGTACGCGATCGACGCCTCGGTGCTCGACGGGGCCGGCCCGTGGGCGCACGATGGCCGCGGCACCACCGGTGCCGCGCACCTCGCGTTGATCGAGCACGCCGTGCGCGGCGGCTCCGATCCGCGCGCCGGGGAGCTCGCGGTGCGGCTCGCGTATCAGATAGAAGCCGCGAAGGGCGCGTTGGCGTCGTCCAGCGTGTCGATCGCAACGCAGGTCGCGGCGCTCGTGCGCGATCGCGAGCTCGCCGTGGCGGACGTCGCCGACCTGTTCGCCGACGCAGGCGGGCGGCACGCGGACGTGCTCGAGCTGCTCGCGGCGCGGCGTGCCGAGCACACGTTCCGTGTGGAGCGGCCGCCGCTCGCACCCATCGGCGCCGACCTGCAGCTCGAGGCGATGAACGCCGTGCCCGGGCTGGTGCGCGCGCTCGATACGCTGGACCGCGTGGACGCGCCACCGCTGACGGCCGCTGTCGACAAATCGTCGCCGGTGATCGGACGGGCGTTCGCGGCGCGGCTTGTGGTGCTGAGCCAGAGCCGGCCTCCGGTTGCGCAGGTCGTGGTGACGTTGCGCAGCCACGAGCGAACGGCGCTGCGCGCGACGAACGACGAATCGCTCGCCGCCGGCTATTCGCCGGCCGCCGTTCGATCGGATTCGGCGCGGCGGCCCACGGCGCTCGCGCTGCTGTCGGCGGCGGTCGCGCTTCGCTCGCTCGCGCAGCAGGTTCCGTGGTTCGCCGGCGACGGCGGTCCGGACGCCGCCGATCTCGCCGCGGAATTCGGGCTCGCCAATGTGTCGTTCGCGCGCGGTGTGCCGAGCGAGTGGCGGCCGTACTACATGCGCGAGCTGCAAGGTGCGTTGCGCGACATGCAGCGCGTGCTTCCGACGTTCGCGATGGACGGCCTCCGCGTGCAGTTCGGCGTGGACGCGCTGCCCGACTCGGCGCTCGCCATGCACGACCCGCGGACACGCACGTTGCAGCTCTCGGTGTCGACGTCGGGTGGAACGCTCGCGCACGAGCTGTCGCACGATCTCGACTGGCAGGCGTCGCGCCGGCTGTTCGCGGTTGCCGGGGGGTACAGCACCGACCGGTCGATTCGCGAGCGGCGCGGCACGTTGGCGCGGTCGCTGCGCGGGCTGGCCGAAGCGCGGCTGCTCCGCTCCCCGGGCGTAGCGGCCACGGCGCCGATGGACCGGCCGGCCGAGCTGTTCGCGCGCGGCGCCGACTGGTTCGTGGCCTCGTCGCTCGCGCAGCAGGGCCGGACGAACGGCTTTCTCTCGGCGATCGAAGACGCGTCGCTCGGCGGCTACGCTGCCGGTCCGCCCACGGCGATCGGCGTGGCGGGAGCGGGTGCGCTCACATCGGCGATCGAGGCGATGACGTATCTTCCCGATTCGACGCGCGCCGCGTTCGAGTCGCAGTGGTCCGATCCGCGCGTGGTCGATCCCACGCTGCTCGTGCGCCGGGCGCTCGAGACGCCGGTGTCGTGGCGCGCCGCGTGGCAGCTTCGCGGCGGCGCGGCCGGCGCAGCCGGCTCGCTCGCCGGTGCGCCGGCGCAGCTCTGCGTCAGCGACGACTCACCGGCATCGCGTGCTCGTGAGCGTTTGCTCATGACGGCCGTGGACGCGCGGGCACGCGGGATGGCGCTGCGCCGGGCGCGGTACCGGCCGGCGGCGTGGACGCGACCGGAGTGGGCGAGCAGTGTCCTCGGTCTCGCGCCATGGGCGCCCGACGAGGGCCTGCGACTGATCGACGGCCTGCGCGCGGCGATCGTGAGCGAATTGACGTCGGCGCTGCCCGATCAGGGCGTAGTGCCGGCCGTGCCGGTGATCTTCCGCTCCAACGCGGCGAGCTGCTCGAGTATCTCGCGCTGACGCGCTTCAATTTGGCCGATCAGGCCGATCGTCTCGTGATGCCGCATGTCGTCGTCGGTCGGGTGCTTCTGCGTGAAGGTCAGCGCGCCGCCCGTCTCGAGGCGGCAGTCCCGGACGTGGGCGAGCGAATCGATTCCCTGGCGCCGCGCCGCCGACTCCAGCTCGGCCACGGTGATCAGCTCGCGCTCGAGGTGATGGCGGAGAATGCGGCCGTTGCGGATCAGCGTGTCCGGCTTGCCTTCGATCGTGTCGAGCTTGCCGTAGTGGTAGAGCGCACGAACGAGGACGCCGTTGAGGACCAGCAGCGTCGCCGCGCCCACGAGGCCGCCGATGAGAGAATTGTCATTTCCGATGATCGCGTTCTGCACCGTGTTGGAGAGGAGCAGGAGCACGACGAGGTCGAACGGGTTGAGCTGGGACAGCTCGCGCTTGCCCGCGAGGCGCAGCCCGATGAGGAGAAAGGCGTACACGACGACGGTGCGCACCAGCTTGTCGCCGAGGGAAATGCCGGGGGTGAGGAGGTCATTTAGCATGGCAGAACGCTGGCTCGGTCGAGCGGGTTGGCGCTAGAGCGATCAGGAACAATTAGCGCCCCGAACTCATTGCCGGCGGGTGCCAAATGGCAGTCGATTGCCTTTCTTCGCGCTCGAGCATGTTCTCATTGGCCACGGCCGACGGTCAGCCACCCTTCTCGCGCCGCTCGAGGCGCTCGCGCAACGTTCTTCCAATTCGCCGCTCGGCTTTGGGGCCGACGTCCCACGCGTCGAGATGGCGCAGCAGGAAGTCGAGGGAGAAGACGTGGCGCGTCTTGTCGCGGTCGCGGCGGAAGACGACGTGCGACCAGCCGCGCATGCCGGTTGGCGTGTAGAGGTCGCGCGCGAGCTGGAGCTTGCGGCCCGAGATCGCGCGGATGAACACGCGCTCGTACTTCGAGCGGGGCAGCGCGCGCACGGGGAACAGATTGGCCCATGTGCACAGGCGCCCGACGCTGTCGTACGACGGCGGACGGTCCTCGAGCTCGAGGAGCGACGGCGCGCGGCCGTCCATGACGGCCGAGATGAGCCGAAGAGAGCGGTCGTCGCCCAAACGGCTGATCGACGGCCAGAAGTAGCGCGTAATGCGCGCGGCGATGCGCCGGAGCGACAGCGTATCGCCGCCGTCGGTGCCCCATACCGGTGCGTTCACGTCGGCCATGAACGGATTCTCGGTGAACGACGAGAAGCGCGCGACCCAACCTTTGCGCGAGCTGTGCGGCTCGGGCGTGAAGCGGCGCACGCGCGGAAAGTCGTGCGCGTCGAGCGCGTCGAGCTCGAACGACGGCCAGCGCATCACCTCGCGTGCTACACCGACGATGACCGTCGCCGTGGCGATCATCAGCGCGGCGTCGGGCGTGAAGTCCGCGGTGATCTCGATGCGATTGCCGCGCGGGCGCACGCCCACGCCGGTGGAGCGGCGGTTGGCCGCGAGCAGCATGACCGGCATGGCCAGGACGTGCGTGAGCAGCAGCGCCAGCTTCTCGACCGTGCGGCTCGCGCCGCGCTCGCTCTCCGGTAGGTCGAACGACACGTTGTAGTGCGTGCTGAACCCCGCGAGTTGCACCGTGTGGTCACGACGCTCCTCCCAGGCATCGAGCTCGGCGCGGAGAAAGCGTATACTCTCCCAGAGCGAGCGGCCGGCACGCGCCGCGCAGCCCTTGTCGATCTCGATGATCGGCGTGGCGATCTCGATGACGCCGGTGTCGAAATACACCGCGCCGCCGGTGGGCATGTGATAGGAGCGCCCGGTGCGATGCATCATGGGTCCGCGCACGATGTGCCGCGGACTGCGGAAGACGTCCTCCGGCTTGACCGGCTCGCCATCGAGGACGACGGAAAATTCCGCCTCGAGCCCCATCGCGGCGAGTGCCGCCGTCGGTTGCCGAAGCCGGTCGTCGCCGCCCTTCGGCAGCTTGCGCTCGTCGCGCGTCGTCATGACGCCCTCCGTTCAGCGTCGAACCCGAGATGGTTCTCCGGCGCGTTCCGCGGCATGGAGAGCACGTAGCCCAAATCGATGTGCAAATGGTCATCCGTTTCGCCCGGGCTCGACCCGAACGGACGCGTCCATGCGCTCGGCATCGCATCGCGGGCGAGGGCGGCGTGCCGGTCGATCGACTCGCGCGTATCGAGGAAGACGTCGCCGACGCGATAGATGTTCACCGCGGTGCCCCAGCAATGCGGCGACCCGTTCACGCTGAGCGCGTGGCGCGGTGAGCGATAGCCGCCGTTGGCCGCGATGTGGACGAAGGTGCCGGTGGCGTCTCGGAAGCGCTCGAGCGCGAGCGCGAGGAGCGTGATGGCGCACGGGACATAGCGCGGAAAGGCGCGCAACGGCGCCGCCTCGCGCACGTCGGTCTGAATGAACTCCCACAGCCCGAAGCTCGGCGAGAGCTTGAGCTCCATCGCGCTGCTCCACGTTGGGATCTCGTAGAAGTAGCGCGGCAGCCGGCGCGCGTGGCCGGCGTCGTTGGCCACGATGCGCCCCGGCAGCAGCGCGTCGCGCAGCGCTTTCTCGAGGCGGAGCCCGTCGACCACTCGGAGCGGAAAGCGATTGGCGTCAGCCACGAGGTGATCCTCCCGGCGCGTGCAACAGCTCGTACACGGCGTGCGACACCTCGGCGATCGTGGCGGACCGGCCGGTCGACTCGGGCGACCATTCGGTGAGCACCGCAATGACGTACGGTTTGCGCCCCGGTGTGTAGACGACACCCGCATCGTGCGCGATCGTCGAGATCTCGCCCGTCTTGTGCGCGACGCGGACGGCGCGCGGCAAGCGGGCGGGGATGCCGCTGCGAAATTCCTGCGCGTGCAAGATGGTCAGCATGTCGCGCGACAGCTCCGGCGAGAACGCGCGCTCCTCGGCGATGAGCCGCAGCAGCTGCACGAGCCCGTCGGCGGTGACGCGGTTGTTGATGCCGTACTGGAAGGCGCGCTCGTCTTCCACGCCGCGGCGAATGTCGATGCCGTCGACGTTGAGCTCGTCGAGGCTGCGCTGCACCGTGTCGAGCCCCACGAGGTCGAGCAGCAGATTCGTGGCGAGGTTGCTGCTCGTCGTGATCATGTGCAGCGCGAGGTCGGAGATGCGGAGCATCTTGCCGATTGCATCGTGGACCGCGGAGTTCGCGTCGCGGTCGGCGAGCACGCGAAACGGCTGGCCGTCGACGGCGCTGAGAAACCGGTTCCGCACGTGCAGGCGCGAGTGCGGCAGCAGCCAGCCGTGGTGAATCGACGCGTACACACCGAGCAGGATGGCGACCTTGATCGTGCTCGCGGCGTGGAACCAGCGGTCCGCGTGGCGGCGAAAGCTCGTTTGCGTCTCGGTGTCGTACACCGCGACGGCGAGCGAGCGCGCGCCCGATTTTCGCTCGAGGGCGTCGAGACGAAGATGCAGCGCGTCGAGCGCCTCGATGTGGGGTTGAGGCGCGACCGAGTGACCCAGCACAGGGGAGGGCATTGCGCCCTCGACAGTGGCAAAGGGAGTGCCGAGCAACGAACTTGGTTGAGCCCGCTTGTTGCTCTCGGTAGTATCAGTCATGGCGACCAACGAACGTGAAATCGAGCGAAAATATCTGTTGCGCGCGCTACCGGCCGAAGCGGCGGGCGCGCCGGTCGTCGAGATGGACCAGGGCTACCTGCCGGGCGAACGGATTCTCGAGCGCATTCGGCGGGTGACAGCCGCCGACGGCGTACGATACTACCGGACCGTGAAGGTCGGCGTCGGGATTGAGCGACTCGAGTTCGAGGAAGAGACGACCGAGCTCTTCTTCACCACGGTCTGGCCGCTGACCCGTGGCCGGCGCGTTCACAAGCGCCGGTACGTCGTTCCCGCTGGCGGAATGGCCTGGGAAATCGACGAGTTCCTCGATCGAACGCTGGTGCTGGCCGAGCTGGAGCTCGAGCGGGCGGATCAGGCGGTGGAGATCCCCGGGTGGCTCCGGGCGGCCCTCGATCGGGAAGTGACCGAGGAAAAAGGATTCAGCAACTTCGAGCTGGCGCGGTGAGCGTTGCCCCAGGACCGAGCTCGCGCGGGACGACCGCGCGGCTCACGCCGGCGCGGTGTCGCCGATCTCTTCGTTGAGCAGCGCGAGGCAGTGGGCGGCGAGCGCGGCGGTGTCGTAGGTCGTGCCGTCGTCGGCGCGCCAGAACGCGCCCTCGCCCGGATTCTCGATGGGGTGCATCACCTGCTGGCGCACGACCGACGCGGCGTCTGGGCGCTGGGCCGCTCCGCGGCGCGATACGACGCCGCGCCATTGCACGACTTGGAGCTCGCCCAGCCGCGTGTCGTCCGCGGCATCGGCGTACCACGACACACTCAGCGCGGCCGCGGGCGCCTGGAGGATGCAGCCGTTCGGCGTGCGATGTTGCTGAATGGGCAGCGGAACGCGATCGCCCCGGGTGGTCGCGCGCTCGGGGGCCAGCTCGTCGAGCAAGCGGGTGACTTCGCGCTGGACGGCGTTCTTCTCCTTGGACGTCGGGAGCGTACCGCGGTGCAGGTCGGCGGGATTGGTCGGCTGAGTCATGGCGCTCGTGTCGTGATGCTCGTGTCGTGGTGCGAATGGATGCATCGAGATCGACGCCCGCGAACAACGCGGGCGCCGTCCCATCCCATTCAATCTAGTCCGGTGTCGTTGGGTAGACCTGCCGAAGGCCTACCGCTCGATTCGGAAGACGAATTCTTGCGCGACCAGCTGCGCCACGCGCCGGCCCGCCAGCACGGCCGGGAGATAGCGGGAGCGAAGCAGCGAGCGCCGTACGGCATCGACGAAGAGCGAGTGTGCATTCTCGGGAAACTGGACCGACTGCTTCTCGACCCGCCCGGTGCTGTCGACCACGAAGTGGACGACGAAGTCTCCTTCGATGCCAGCCGCCATGAGCGATCGTGGATAGTCGGGCCTGGGGTTCTGGGGAAGCGGTGTCACGATCTTTTCCACCATGTCGGGCGCATACGCACCGCTGGCCATCGCGGCCGAGGGCCGGCGGATCAGGCGGCCCACCGCCTCGACGACCGTGGGGCCGGCGAAGTCGAGCGAATCGGTCAACTTGCTGGTGAAGTCGACGTCCGGAATGTTTGGAGTCACGTCCCCGACCGTCATGGCGTCGAGCTCGGACAATCCGAATGCCGGCAGCGCGCCCAGCGTCGCTTCCTTCGCCTTATCGCGTGATTTGGCGCGCTCGGCGTGCCGTGCCGCGGGCGCCGCGGCGGTCTCGATGAAACGGACATGCTCGGTGACGTAACCGTGATCGGCGGCGGCGACGGTATATGACAGCGACACGTGGCTCGGCGCGATGGCCACGACGAGCAGCGTCGTGTGGGCGGCAACGCTGAACGTCATCGAACCCAAATAGCCTGCGCGGAGCGCTCGCGTACTGATGAACGGATGAAGCATGCTGATACCCAGCGTGACGATATCGGGGTAATTGGCATGTGGCGGGCCGCGGCGCGCGGCGGTTGTCGACAACCCCATTTGGAGCCGGCGGGGCGAGCCGTGGGCACCGAAAAAAAGGGAAGCCGAAGAGCGTGCTCTCCGGCTTCCCTCGGGATCACTCCAGCAGGACAACGATCAGGTAATTCCCGCCGACCGGTTGATGCAGGCGCCGGCGCCCTTCAGGAACAACGGGTTGTTCGACTCCTCCGACGGGATCGGAAGGTTCACGTCGGTGCCGAAATTCGTGCCGGCCTTCGACGTGTTGTCAGGCTCGTACGGTCCGACCGGGAAGACGGCGTCCGCACTTCGGCCATACTGCCAGATCAAGCGGCGCAGATCGCCAAGGCGGTGCGACGTGAGGAACAGGTCGATGGCGCGCTCCTGGAAGAGGAGATTCTGCTTTCCCGTCGCGGTCGCGGGAATGGCGCTCTGCGCAATGGGCGCGGGCGATGGGAGCGCCTGGCTCGTGCTGCTGCCGTCGGCCGTATAGGTCAGCGCGTTCGCGCGCGCATCGTTGACCATGCTGACGAACGTGCCCAGATCGCCGTTCCGCAGCGCGGCCTCGGCCTGGATGAGACGCGCCTCGGTGCCGACCGCGAGCGGCGTGGGCGATTTGCGGTCGGAGTACTTCGTGGTGAGGAACAACTCCGTCTCCCCGTCGAAGCCAGGGCCGGCGTCGATGATCGGCATGCGCGGATCGTTGAGCGAGACGAACGGCAGGCCGTTGGTGCCCTCGCGATCGCCGACCGCGAAGCGCGCTTCGAGATAATTGAAGCTGAAGATGGCGTTGTTCTGCCGGCCGGTGTTCTCGTCGTGCTGGATGCTGTAGTTGAACGACGACGGCACCGCCGCAACCGCGGCCGCGGCCTCGGTGGGCTTGTTCAGGTCGAGCAGCGCGCGGCCCTTGCCGATGCGCGCCAGGTTCAGCGCGGTGCTGCCGTGCGTTGCCGTGGCGAGCGTGATCGCGGAGTCGAACTTCGCGACCGCGGTGTTCAGGATCTGCTGGCCGGTCTGCGGCGCGCCGAAGGTGAAGCTGCCGTCGTCGTTCACCGTGCTGGTGGGAACGCCGTTGCAATAGTCCTCGGCGAGCAGCACGTACGAGAACGCGGCCAGCGCCTGAATTTCGGCGCCCTGCGGGTTGGTGGGATCGAACTGGCGGAAGCGGCTCGCCACCAGGTCGGCCGTGGCTCGCGCACGCTGAATGTCCTGGAAGGTCTGCAGCGTGGTGGCGTTGATCACCTTCGTGGCGCGGCGGTCCACCTCGATGCGCGTGTTGAACGTCTCCGCGTCGATCAGCTCGTCGGCGAGTAGTCCCGACATCTGGGCCATGCCTTCGTTGTTGTCCAGACCCGTGCCGTATCCGCCGGCGTAGGCGACCTGAAAGTCGCCGATGGCCGCGGCGTACGCGGCGGGCAGCGCCGCCGGACCGGTGATGTCCTTCGGAAGCACGACGTCGGGAGTCGGCGCGACGAGGAGCTTGTCCTGATTACAGGCGGCCAGGCCCGCCGCGCCCGATAGCGCGACGATCAGAGCGGTCCGCCCACGATATTTGAAAAGAGGCATTGGATTCGTGTTAGAGATTCGTCGTCTTAGAAACCGAGGGCGAGGCGCACGGTGAAGTACCGCACCTGCGGCGCCGTGAGGAAATCGGCGGTGGTGAAGTTGGCCTGTGCGCCGGCGTTGAGCTCCGGATCCAAACCGCTGTACTTCGTCCACGTGTGCAGGTTGCGGCCGGCGACGGTCAGCGTCGCGGAGCTCGCGTGCGCCTGCGCGGCGAACCGCTGCGGCAGCGAGAGCGACAGCGTGACCTCGCGCAGCTTGGTGAACGACGCGTCCTCGATGTAGCCACCGTTGAAGCCGAACGTCGCCGCCTGCGCCGCGGCCTGCTGCGCGAGGTTCGCCGCCGACGGCGACTGCACCGCGGCGCCGTTGAGGAAAATCGAATTGCGGTAGACGCCCGTGAGATTGTAGAGCTTCTGCCCGCCGCGGTGATCGACCGTCGCCGTCATGCGAACGTAGCGGCCGAGCGAGAGCGAGGGGGTGAAGTTGAGCTCCACGGTGGGGAACGGCGTGCCCTGGAAGCTCGCCGAGTCGGCGAGCGTGTACTCGCATCCCGTGCTGCCCGGACCATTCGGGCAGGCGATCAAGCCGTCGTTGTTGGCATCGGTCACGGAGGTGATGCCGCGAATGTAGTATGCGCCAAGCGGCAGCCCGGTCTTGAAGATCTGCGTGTCGTCGAAGCCGCCGGTGAACTGCGGAATCGCGACGCCGTTCTCGTCGACGCCCAAGTCCTGGAGCCGATTCTTCGTCCACGAGCCGTTGACCGTGAGGTCGAGCTTCAGCTGGTCGCGGCTGAGGATTGCCGCGCGAACCACGGCTTCGTGGCCGGAGTTGCGCACGCGGCCAAGGTTCTGAAAGCGGTTGGTGCTGGACCCGAGCGACGGGGCGAGGTTCACGTTCACCAACGCGTCTCTCGTGATCTTGCTGTAGTACGTGTACTCGAAGTTCAACTTGTCGCCGAACATTCCGAGGTCGAAGCCCCCCTCTCCTTCGGTCGACTTCTCCGGCTTGAGGTTCGGGTTGCCGGCGCCGCCGACGGTGAACGCCGGCACGTCGGTGCCGTTGATGGCGACGGCGACCGGATTGTAGAACTGCTCGGCCGCGAGATAGCCCGGGTTCTGTCCGGACGATCCGGATGCGGCGCGCAAGCGGAGCGACGACACCTTCGGGATCTTCGGGAAGTGGCTGTTGTCGCTCACGACCCACGAGGCGCTCAACGACGGGTAGTAGACGCGCCGGAAGTTCACGCCAAACGCGCTGTTTCTGTCGGTGCGAACGGCCGCGGCGAGAAAGACCTGATCCGCCCAGCTCGCCTGCTCGCGCCCGAGGAAACCGAGCGTGCGCACGTCGCTGTTGGTCTCGCTCACCGAGAAGCGCGCGGTCGTTCCCGCGAGCGACGTGGTGCCGGCGAGGAGCTTCGCGCCGAACGCGTCGGTCCGGGTGAAGCCCACGTCGGTGTACTGCGTGCCGACCGTGGAGACGAACCGGAACGACGAATAGTCGTACGTCGCCGATGCATTGAGGCTCGACGTGTAGTTCGTGATGATCGCACGCTGCACGCTGCGATAGCCATCGAGGCTGTTCTGGTCCACGGTCAACACGGCCGGCGGCAGCGTCTCGTTGTCGTTCCGGTGATCGATGTCGGCGCCGACGGTGCCGTTCATCGCGAGCCAGCTGGTCGGCGTCCAATTGCTGGTCAAGCCGCTGATGAGCCGCTGGACCTGTTGGCGCGTATTGATGTTGAAGAACGCGGTCGGCGCGACACCGGGGTTGAAGTAGCCGTGGCTGAGCGTGTCGCCGCCGCCGGAGCACAGCCCCGGATGCTGCTTCGCGCCGGTGGGCGTACAGTCGGCGGCGCGTCCAAGCAGCGAGCCGGAGACGACGCCGAACGAGTTGTTGTCGTTCTGCGGGCGCCGCAGGTCGCTGTTGGTGTAGCCGACGTTGAGCTGCATGTCGAGCGCCTTCGTGAGCTGGCTCCGCAGGTTCGTGCGAAGGTTCAGGCGCTGCTGCTCGTTGACCGAGATGACCGCCTGCTCCTTCTGATACTCGCCGGACACGTAGTAGGTGGCGATGTCGGCCCCGCCCGCGACACTGAGCCCGGTGAGGCGCCGGTTGCCCACGCCCTCGATGCCCGAGGCCTTGAGCGGATCGTTCGACGCCACCGAGTCCACCGCGACGCACGCGTTGGCCAAGCCCGACGTCCGGCGGAAGAGGCTGCAGTTCGTGACGAGACCCTTCGTCGCGGTGTGGCCGTACGAGCGAAGGTTGGCCGGATAGTCGTTGATGTCTCGCAGGCTGCCCGACTCGCCAAACGCGTCCCAACGCGTGCGGCCGGCGCGACCCTTCTTCGTCGTCACCTGAATGACGCCGTTCGCGGCGGCCGTTCCATAGAGCGCGGCGGCCGCGGGTCCCTTGATGATCTCGATGTCCTCGATCTCTTCGGGATTGATGTCGTTGAAGCGCGACGGCAGCTGGCCGCCGGTGCCCTGCGCCGACGACTGCGAGGAATTGTCGGCGCGAATACCGTCGATGATGAGCAGCGGGTCGTTCGACAGTGAGATCGAGTTGGAGCCGCGGATGCGAATCCGCGAGCCAGCCCCGGTCTCACCGGCCGCCTGCTGCACGACCACGCCCGCCACGCGAGAGCTCAGCGCGTCGGACAGGGTGCTGACCACCGCCTTGTTGATCGCCGCGCTGTCGATCGTCGCGGTTGGCGCGCCGTTCTCTCGCTTGCGCTCCGTTTGGCCGGTGGCCGTGACGGTGACCGCATCGAGCGTCGTGACGGCGGTGCTCATGACGAAATCGGCGGTCGTCGTACCGCCCGAGGAGACCGTGACGCTGCGCGACTGCGGACCATAGCCGAGGCGCTGCGCGGCAACTTGCATTGGTCCGGTGGGAACGTTGACGATGCGATACGAGCCGGAATCGTCGGTCACCGCTCCGCGGTTGGTGCCCACCACACGCACCTGAGTGTTGGCGAGTGGGCGCAGGGTCTGCCGTTCCGTGACGCGACCGGTAATGGTGCCGGTGCTCTGGGCAAGCGCGGGCGACGCGAGTGCAAGGGCAATCGCACCGACCAGGAATTGACGAACTCTAACCATTGCGTGCTCCTCCGATGGCGGAGACGTGAAAAAGAAGGTGACGTGCTCGGGCTCACGGCGCCCGGATGACAACTTGCTCATGTCACGCGGCAGTCACGTTCTCGACAAATATTCGGCGGGGTTCCGTAAAGAGCCCCGCCGAGTCCTCGGCGCGTACGCGTGGGACGAGCCGATGGTTCGCCGGGACGAAACGGCGAAAAAGACGCATGGACGGTCGCCTCGTAGCTGCCGGACCAGCGCGATTTTAGCCGTCGAGCCCGCCAGGGCACGGGCTTCAGTAGGTATGCGAACTATCGCATCAACCCGACAACGTGGTTCGTGGTTCGTGGTTCGTGGTTCGTGGGCAGAGCTCGGACTGGTACGCCGATTGGAGTTGCAGCGCGCCGAACGAGATTGATGAAGCTCTAATCGGCTCGCAGCGCCGCGGTTGGATCGATGCGCGAGCAGCGCAGCTGTAACTCGGCAACCGGCGGCTTGGTCACATCCGCTGCACTCAATTTTCTTAGTGTACAGCGTCATTACAAGTCTTTGCATCCGTCCTGATTTTCCCGCTGTACGGCACGCATGCGTATAGGTCCATTCTATCACCGATTTGGGCCTTTCCGTCATACCATCCCTCTGGTCTGACGCTCGTCATTCCCTTCGTGAAGTGGAGGCGATGTGAAAAGATTCGCGGTGTCCCTTTTGGCGATGCTCCTCATCGTTACGCTCGGTGCCAGCGCCTCGGCGCAGCGGCGGGTCACGGGGCGCGTCACCGACAGCACGGGCACGCCGATTCCCGGCGCGACCGTGAACGTGCAAGGCACGGCGCTGGGCGCGGGAACGAACGCGGACGGCCAGTACACCATCAACAACGTTCCGTTGGGCACGCAGACGCTCATCGCGCGGCGCATCGGTTTCCGTCGCACGACGACCACGCTTCCGGTGAACGCGACGACCGCCGATTTCCGCATGGCGCGCGATCCGCTCCAGCTCGAGGAAGTGGTCGTCACCGGCCAGGCAACCACGGTATCGACGCAGAACTCGGCCAACTCGGTCGGAATCGTCAGCGGCGCCGAGCTGAATCGCGTGCCTCAAGCCAACATCGAGAACGCGCTCCAGGGCAAAGTGGCCGGCGCGGTGATCACACAGAACGGCGGCGCACCGGGCGGCGGCGTGCAGGTGCAAATTCGCGGCAGCAACACGGTCAACGGCGCGTTTCTGCCGTTGTACGTCGTGGATGGCGTGATCATCAACAACGACGCCATCTCGATCGGCTTGAACTCGATCACCGGCGCGGGCGCCGGCATCACGTCGAGCCAGGACCAGCAGGTAAACCGGGTGGCGGACCTGAACCCGGATGACATCGAGGACATCCAGATTCTCAAGGGTCCCTCGGCGGGCGCGATCTACGGCTCGCGCGGCGCCAACGGTGTCATCGTGATCACGACCAAGCATGGGCAAGCCGGCCACCCCTCGTTCAACATCACGCAACGCCTGGGCACGCAGATGTTGGCGCATACCTACGACATCCGTTGCTTCAGCTTCGATCAGGCGGTGGCCGAAGCGAAGGCGGATTTCGGGTTGACCCTCACGCCCGACCAGTACGCGGGATGCGTCGATCCGCAGCAGACGCTTTACGGCAATCACTTCCTGTCGTACGAGACGAACCTCGCGCTGCGCGGCGGCACGGACAACGCCAACACGACGTATTTTCTGTCGGGCACGGTGCACCACGACGGCGGCCTGGCGCTGAACAGCGGCTACGGCAAGCAGTCGCTGCGGCTGAACCTCAATCAGCTCGTCGGCTCGAAGATCAACCTGCGCGCCTCGAGCGAGATTCTGCACACGTTGACCGAGCGCGGTATCTCCGGCAACGACAACAACAACATTGCGCCGTACACCATCATTGGTGCGACGCCGTCGTACTTCGATTTCAGCCGCATCGATCCGGTCACGGGCCAGCTCGTGAAGAATCCGTTCATCTCCGGCGGCGCGAACCCGCTCCAGAACGCGCAGGAGATCCGGACCCCCGAAGAGGTTTTCCGCCTGGTCGGCAACGTCTCGGGCGACTGGACGATCTTCACCAGCCAGCGCCAGAACCTGATGCTCACCGCGCTCGGCGGCGTCGACGCGTACAACGACCACGCCCGGGTCTATTCGCCGCCCGACACGTACGTGGAGCAGAGCGGCAACATCAGCCCGTATCCGGGCACCGTGGTGGAAGGCAACGCCGACGTGGTGAACGCGAACCTGAACGCCTCGCTCATTCACAAGTTGACGATGCGGTCCGGAATCGCGACGACGTCCGTCGGCGTGAGCCAGGAACACTCGTCGAACGTACAGTCCAACGAGCAGGGACGCGGCCTGTTTCCGGGCATCACCAACTTTGCGACGGCGGTTCAGACCGCGGTGTCGGAAAACCAGGCGATCACCAAGACCTTCTCGGTCTACGCCCAGGAGGAGTTTCTCACGCTCAAGGAGCGTCTGCTGGTCACGGCCGCCGTCAACGCGGAGCGCTCGAGCACGAACGGCGACACGGCGAAGTTTTACGCCTTCCCCAAGTACTCCGCGTCGTACAACGTGCCGTTCACGCCGCGCGGCGTGGACTTCTTCAAGCTGCGCATCGCGACAGGCCGAGCGGGCAACCGCGTGCCGGTGAACTTCAAGTACACGTTCCTCACGCAGGTGCCGGAAAACGGAATCGTGGGGCTGCGTCCCTCGGCCACCGTGGGTCTGGCAAACGTCCAGCCGGAAGTGACGGGTGAGACGGAAGGGGGCTTCGACGCGCAGTTCCTCAAGGGCAAGGCTCAAGTCGACTTCACGCTCTATAAGAAGAAAACGACCGGTCTCGTGCTGCAGTCGTCGCCGCCGCCCTCGAGTGGCTTCACGACGCAGATCATCAATGGCGGCTCACTCACCAATACCGGCGTCGAGGTGGGCCTCAACCTGCTGCCGATCGATTCGAAGATGTTGACGTGGCAGTCGCGGACCACGTTCTCGCACAACCGCGGCCTGGTCACCTCCTTGCCGGTGCCGGCGTTCTACACGGGCAGCGTCTTTTCGGAGCGCTACGGCCGGACGAAGGTGCAGGTGGGGTACGCGCCGGACGAAGTCGTGGCGTACAACGGCTTCAACGCCGACAAGTCGCGGCACGAGGAGTTCTTCGGATCGGAGAGCCCGGACTTCGAGATGGGGTTCGGCAACGACTTCACTCACGGACCGTTCCGCCTGTCCGGGTTGGTCGAGTGGCGTCACGGCGGCTATCTCGCCGACTTGAGCCAGTCGTATCTCGAAGACGGCTCGGGCCAAAGCGCCATCGCGGGCGGCAACTTCGCCAACACCACGATGGACAGCATCGACCAGGCGAACTTCGCCAAGGGGCTGCCGGTCTATCTCGAGCACGCGAGCTTCGCCAAGCTGCGCGAGGTGACGCTCAGCTACTCGCTCAATTCGCGCCTGACGAACACGCTGTTCCGCGGCGCGGCGCACGATGCGCGGCTCGAGATCAGCGGCCGCAATCTCTACACGTGGACGCACTATCGCGGGCTCGATCCCGAGGTGTCGAACTTCGGCAACTCGGCGCTCAGCCGAATGCAAGACTTGGCGCCGTACCCGCCGAACCGACAGTTCTTCTTCTCGATCAACGCCAACTTCTAAGCGACCCATAGCCTATATGACAAAATTCAAAGCGGCGCTCGCGGGGATGCTCGTCCTTGCCGGCGCCTGCAGGGAAGGGCTGTCGGCGCCGAGCCAGGACGCGATCGTAGCGGGCAGCGCACAGCCGTTGCAGAACCTCGTCACCGGCATCGCGGCGACGGATCGCGGACAAGCGTCGGCGTTCGCGTACCTGCTGTATCCGGAGACCATGGCGCGGAACACCGCCCGGATCGATCCGAACGAGCCGCGCTTCATCAACGAGTTGATCGCGGTGCCGATCGACAACTCGGATTTCATCGGCGCGTCGGGGTGGACGGCCGGATTCCAGACCGTTCGTGCGGCGGACCAACTTCTCGCCGGGACCACGATCGCTGCCCTCGCGGCCGGCGATCAGAGCGCAACGCGGGGCTACGTCCAAACGATCAAGGCGCTGGACTACATTCGCGTGGTGCAGCTTCGTGATTCGCTCGGCGCCCCGATCCAGGGCAACGATGCGTCGGTGATCGATCCATTCCGGACGAAGGCGGCGGTGCTGGCGTACGTCGCCGCGGTGCTCGATTCGGCGTATCAGAACCTGACCGCCTCGGGGGTCAGCGCCTCGTTCCCGTTCACGCTGCCGAGCGGCTACAAGGCGAGCGGCGATTACACCAAGACGGCGACATTCGCGCTGTTCAACCGCGGTCTCGCGGGCGAAGTGGCCGTGATGCGCGCCTTCGATCACCAGTCGCCGTGCACGACGTGTTTTGCCGGCGCGATCACGGCGTTCAACATTGCTCTGGCCGGCTCCGGTGCGACGCCCTCGGCTGCGCAGCTCGCCGCCGGTCCGTATTACGAGTACAACCCGAGCGCGCCGGAGTCGTTCCCCAACCCGCTCGTGGACAATCACATTTTCCTCACCACCAACTTCGTCAACTCGATTCAGGCGGGCGATCTGCGCGCCTCCAAGATCGTCAAGGCGGCCGCGGCGTCTTCACAGGTGAGCGGACTGCAACTGACGATGCGCGATCCGATCACGGATCCGGCGATCACGGCGAACCTGACGCGGACGATTCCGGCGCGCCGCAACGCGGATTTCTATTTGATTCGCGCCCAGGCCGAAGCGGAATCGGGAAATCTGGCCGGGGCGACGGCGGATGTGAACGCCGTTCGCGTTGCCGAAGGCGGGCTGGCCCCGGTCGCGACGTTCGCGAGCGTGGCGGCCGCGCGAGCCGGCATACTCTACGAGATGCGCTACTCGCTCGTGTACGAGGGTCCGTTCTATCTTCAGGCGCTGCGCGAGTACGGCGCGCTGACCAAGGCGTACGTGACGCAGGCGGGCATGCCGGCTCTGTCATCGGATCCAGCGCATGCGAACGATCCACTCCAGACGGTGATTCCGATTCCGTCCGGCGAAGTCGCAGCACGCAGTGGAAACGTGACGCCGCAGCCGTAAGCGTCGACGCCGGCAAACCAACAGCCCGGACGAACGTCCGGGCTGTTGGTTTGTCGGATGTACGGTTGAGCGAGGAGGGGTATGCACGACCGATCGCTTGCGCTGATTGCCGTGATCACGCTGATCGCCGCGAGCGCGTGCGGCATGCACCGCACCGACCCCGGCGGTCCGGCAGACGGCACCGTCATCACCGGGGAGCAGATCGACTCGGTACACGCGCTGAACGCACTCGAGGCGGTGGATCGTTTGCGCCCGGTGTTCTTGGTCGGCCGCGGAAAGATGTCCGTGCAACCCGGCGCGCAGCCGGCGCTGCCAAATGTGTACATCGACAATCAGTTCTACGGCGACGCGTCTTCGTTACGAACTATTTCGGCCGCGATCATCGAGTCGATCAAGTTCTACAGCGCCGCCGAAGCGCAGTTCAAGTTTGGCCGTGGCAATGAAGCGGGAGTGATCGGCATCACGACGAAGCACTGAGCCTGACGCGAACCGCTTCAGGCCTGCATCAAGTCCCGCACGTGCTTCGGCTCCTCGCCGAGCCAATCCGGATGCGTCGCGGTGGAATCGAAGATCGAGCTCGTCTTGAACGGCTCGAACTCCCCGCGCATCGCAGCCGGCTTCGTCTTGGCGAGAATCGCGTTCACTTCCGCCTCGCTCATGGGACGGAACGTCGCCACCGCGCTCAACGCCTGCTCGAGCACCTCCATGCTGTCGCAGCCCGTGATGACGACCGACGTCGGAAGATTCAGCGCGTAGTGAAGACACTCCACCGGGGTCGCGGTTTTCGATTTCAGAATGACCCCGTTGCCCATGCTCTTCATGCCGAGCACGCCGATGCCTTGCTTGACGAGCTCGGGCACGACCAGCTTCCCGAAGCTGCGGTAGTGCGCATCCATGACGTTCAGCGGCATCTGCGCGCTATCGAACGCGAAGCCGTGCTCGCTCGCCACCTGGAGCATGTGCAGGTGAATCTGCGGGTCTTTGTGTCCCGTAAATCCGATGTATCTCAGCTTGCCCGCCTGACGCGCCTCGATGAGCGCCGCGTTGGCACCTTCGTCGTCGAACACGCGATGCGGATCGTCGAACCGGATCACCTCGTGATGCTGTACGAGGTCGATGTGGTCGGTCTGCAGCCGCCGAAGTGATTCGTCGAACTGTCGAGCGGCCTCACGCTTGGAGCGCCCGTCGATCTTGGTCATCAGGAACACCTTGTCCCTGTAGCCGTCGCGGAGGGCCTTGCCCATCCGGACCTCGCTCGCGCCCTCGTTGTAGTCCCAGGAGTTGTCCAGGAACGTGACGCCTTCGTCGATCGCGCGGCGAACGATGCGAAGGCCGAGCTGCTCGTCGACGTGTGGGAGACCGATGTGCCAGCCTCCGAGCCCGATCGCCGACACGCGCTCTCCGGTGCGTCCAAGAATGCGGTATTCCATGGATCGAGCGAACTGCATACGCAGGGCCAGCGCGATCGCGCCCGCCGCGCGCGCGGAATATGCAGCGGCGGCGTCGAATGAACGGTCGTCTCCATGGCAAGCGAGCCGTAGTCACCGGCGCCGCGCGCGGCATTGGCCGGGCGGTGGCCGTGGCGATGGCGCGCGAGGGCGCTGATGTCGCCGGCATCGATATTTGTGCGGTCGTCGATCCGCGGTCGGGCGTCGAACCGGCAACACCGGACGATCTACGCGAGACTGGCCGACAGATCGAAGGGGCCGGCCATCGCTGGGTGGGCATCGTCTGCGATCAGCGCGACCTCGCCGCGCTGCGCGACGCCGCGGCCCGCGCGGCGGAGGAGCTCGGCGGCATCGACATCCTCTTCGCCAACGCGGGCATTCAGGCGTTTCAACCTCTCCTCGAGATGGACGACGCGCACTGGCACGTTCACATGGACGTCAACCTCACCGGCACGGCGAACGCGATTCGCGCGTTCGCGCCGCACATCATCAAGCGCAGCAATGGAAAGGGCGGCGGTCGCATCATCGTGACGACGTCGACACAAGGCAGGCATGGCACGCTGCACGGTGCCGCGTACTCGGCCTCCAAATGGGGGATCATTGGCCTGATGAAGTCGGCGGCGCTGGAGCTCGGCCGGTACGGCATCACCGTCAACGCGCTCGTTCCGGGACTCATCGATACGCCGTTGACTCGGCATCAGGAACGGTATGCACAAGTGCTCGAGGCCGCGGGCAAGAAACCGTCGGCGGCACCAGCGGACGAGGATGCCGCCAAACAGATCCTCATGGCCGGGTCTCCGCTCGGCGTGCCGTGGATCGAACCGGAGGATATCGCGCCAGTGGTGGTGTTTCTCGCATCCGACGAGGCGCGGATGGTGTCGGGGGCGACGTACGATGCGACGGCGGGGGACAGCGCGCACTACACATGACCCGCACGGGCGCACCGCGCCCGGCGAATCCAAAGGCGCGCACCGATTCCGTCTGCCACGAGTCGCGGATGCGGGGGAATGAATGCTACGTCAGGGCTTCGCCTTCTTCGAAGGCTTCGACTTGCCAGCACTGTTCAGGGCGACCGCTTCGCGAACGAGCGCCTTGAAATCGGACTTGTCCACGTCTTCGCCTTCGTGGATGTCGATCGCGCGGCGGACGTTTCCGTCGAGACTCGAGTTGAACAGATGGGCCGGATCCTTCAGCGACGCGCCCTTGGCGAACGTGAGCTTCACGACGGTCTTGTAGGATTCGCCGGTGCAGATGATGCCGCTGTGCGACCAAACCGGAGTGCCCATCCATTTCCATTCTTCGACGACGTCGGGGTCTGCTTCCTTGATGAGCGCGCGCATTCTGCCGAGGGTTTTCCCGCGCCAGTCTCCGAGCTCGGCGATTCTGCTGGAGATGAGCTCCGCTGCCGACTGGTCCTGGCTCGCGACCGATTTTTTCATGTGCTCACTTCCAGGCCTCGAGGGCGACGATCTGGATCCGATTGCCGCACGTGTCGTTCAACATGGCGATGGTCGAGCCGGTCACCTTGGTCGGCGGCATGGTGAACTCCGCCCCCAGCGGTTTCATGCGGTCGTACTCGCGCTGCACGTCGTCCACGTAGAACATGGCGGCTGGTTGGCCCTGTTCGAATCTTGCCTGCTGGTAGGCCCGAGCGGCCGGATTGTCGTTGAGGGCCAGCTGCAGCTCAGTGCCGTCCGGCTCCTCGGGCGACGCAACGGTCAGCCATCGGAACGGCCCTTGGGTGAAGTCGGCTTTCTTCACGAAGCCCAGCACTTCGGTGTAGAAGCGCAGCGCTTTCTCCTGGTCGGTCACGTAGATGCTGGTGAGCTTGATCTTCATGACGATTTCCTCATGTCACGTTGTGGGGTGTGGGTTCGCCGCTTCGACGCCGAACTGCTTGGCGTACTCGGTATTCAAGCGTTGCCAGCCGAACTTCATCGCCTCGCGACCGACGATGCGGCCAATTGGGTGGCCGGCCAGGAAGCGCTCGAGCACGTCGAAGCAGATGTGCCAGCCAGCCGCGCCCATCGACACGAAATTGCGACCGATGTTGTGCCAGAGCGTGAGGCGCGTACCGTTGGCCACCGGCTCCAGCTCCCACCGAATGTCGTTCTCGCCCCAGCTGTACTCGAGCAGCCTCGGGGCCTCCACGCGCGTGACGCTCGTCTCGGAGATTTGCGGCGTGGGCGTCCCAATCGTCGAGAGCTTCACCCGTCCGGCGGTGTCGAGGCTCCGATCGGCATCGAACGGCGCCCATTCGCGCAGGTGTTCCGGTTCGGTCAGGGCTTGCCAGACTTTCGCCGGTGGATGACGGAGCTCTCGAACGAGAACGAGTGTCCACCGATCTCCGTCCTTTCGGACGTCGGCGCCGGTGGCGGGGCCCGGTGCGTACGTCTCACGGCTGCTCATCGTTTTTTTCCTTTCTTTCGTTTCGTTCCTTTCCTCGGCGGCGCCTGGTCCATGCGGTCGAGGTGGCGTTCGAGCGCGTCGACGTGGGTGGACCAAAAGCGCCGGAACGGAGCGAGCCAGGCGTCGACCTCGCGGAGCGGATCCGGCCGGATCCGGTAGACGCGCCGCTGCGCATCGACTCGCGCCTCCACGAAGCCGGCCTCTCGGAGCACCCTGAGGTGTTTGGAGACCGAGGGCTGGGGCATTCGAAGGCGGTGCTCGATCTCGCTGACCGACTGCTCCGAGGAGGCGAGGAGGCTCAGGATGGCCCGACGGTTTGGTTCCGCAATGATGCCGAAGGTAGATTCCACGCCAGGTATATACTTGTGTGCGTATATACCTGTCAAGTCCGCCCGTGCCGTCGGTAGGCCGGCAACTGCGACCGACCTACCGATTGCGAAGACCTAGCTGGTCGCGCGGATCATGCAGGCGATGATGTACTTGCCTTTCGTGCCCGCGTTGAGATCGCCCATGTTCTTCGACGACGCGGCGAACGCCACGTTCTCACCGGTGGTGCAGGTCAGCGGATCCACGCCGACAAACGCCGTCACCAGCGCGAGACGAGTCGTCGTACGGAACCCGATGTTGCTCAGCGGCAACTGTCCCGCTCCCGGGGCCTTGGTGAAGCACAGGTAGAGATAGGAGCCGCCTGAACCCTTATTGAGATCGTTGTCGCCTAGTACCGTGTAGCCGTCCGGGCAGTTCATGCCAGCCGAATTCGGCGTCTGGATGCCGATGTTGTAAATGGCGCGGCTGCGATCGGAACCCCACTGCAGGCACAGGAAGATGTAGTCTCCGCCGGCTCCCTCGTTGAGGTCTTGTCCCGTCGGTGCGTAGCCGTTTGGGCAGCCGGCCATTGCCGTTGCGAAATCAGCGTTCGACGTGACCGCGATATCGGTCAGGTACGGGCCCGTCATCAGCGGCTGCCACAATCCCCAATTGCCCGCGTTGTCCGCGGCCAGCCGCATGAGCATGTTGCCGCCGGCTACCATCGCAATGAGCTCAGGCGTGTGCCTCTGTGAGTTATATGCGAGCGCGGGCGACGACGCGGCGTGCCACGGGCTCAACTCGTATTGCCAGCCGGACCAGCCGCCATTGGAATACGACTGTCCGAAGAGCCGGTTGTCGGTGCCGAGTGCGCTCACATAGAGCGAGTTGCCTGCCGACGCGTACGCTGTCGGCGTCCCAACAATGCAGCAGCCCACCTGGGCGTACTCCGACCACGCGGTGCCGAGCCACGCCTTGGTGTACATATAGCTGCCGCCGCCCGCCATGAAGACGTCGAGGCGATTCGGTGCCCAGGATGCGACGGCGGGTCCACCGGCGAGGACGCCACCCAGCGACTCCCAACCCGACCAGCGCCCAGTGGACGTCGGCCAGAAGTTGTGGCCGAGCGTCTTGTCCACGGCGTTGCGAGCGAAGACGTCGACCCGGTTCGGGCCCCACGACACGGATGTAGGATCGGAGTCGATGTTGCCGCCGAGATCTTCCCAAGCGGACCACGCGCTGCCGGTCAGCCAGCGGTGCGCGAGATGGTTGGACGCACCACGAACGAAGACGTCGATCGTGTTGTCCGGACGGACCGAGGCGCTCGGGCCGGAGAGGAGTGTTCCGGCCAACGACTCCCACACACTCCAGGAAGAGGTGGCATCCGCGCCGGCGCGCTCGCGGTGCCACAGTGCGTTGTCAGTTCCCTTCACGAACACGTGGAGATGCTGGGAATTGTCCACCACCGCGCCTGGCTTATCGGTTGGCGAGGGACGAACGCAGCTCGGCGGCGTATCCCTATCGCGGAAGCATTGGGCGGAGAGTCGCGCGGAGCCGGCGGTGATCGCGACCATGGCCGCCGCTGCGGGAACGAACATGCGACGTACTGCAGGATGAATGGGCACAGTGACCTCAGGAGAGGAGAATGAGCAGCGAGTGTCGCGTCCAACATCGGCGACCCTACTCACTTGGCGCTCACTCGCCTCTCCTGAAGTGGAGACCGGACGATTATCTGGCTGATTATTTCATCGACTACTAACAACTCCGGCTAGTTTGTCGCCCGGATCATACAGGCGATGATGTATTTACCCTTGGTCGTCTTCAGGTTGAGATTGCTCTGCTGCGCCTTCGCGGCGCCATACCGCACGTTGTCGCCGATGGTACAGGCGAGTTGATCTTCGCCCAAAATCGCCGGCACGAATTGCGCAAAGCCAGTCGCTGCTCGGAACCCTATGTTGCTCAGCGCCGATCCCGTATGCGGGTCTCTGGAGTAGCACAGGTAGAGAGAGGCGCCGCCCGCGCCTTTGTTGAGATCGTTGGCGTTGAGCACCTCATAGTTGGCCGGACAGCGGACATCATGATCCGTACCCGCCACCTGGATGCCGAGGTTGTAAATGGCGTGGAATCGATCAGATCCCCACTGCAAGCACAGGAAGATGTAGTCGCCGCCGGCGCCCTCGTTGAGATCCTGCCCCGTCGGCGAGTAGCCCGCTGGGCAGCCATTCATGGCCGTTGCGTAGTCGGTGTTTGACGTGACCGCGATGTTGCTCAAGTACTGGCCCGACATCAGCGGCTGCCAGAATCCCCACGTGCCGGCGGCGTCCGCCGCGAGCCGCATGAGAATACCGCCCGGGATCATCGCAATGAGCTCAGGCGTGTGCCTCTGTGAGTTATATGCGAGCGCGGGCGACGACGCGGCGTGCCACGGGCTCAACTCGAATTGCCAGCCGGACCAGCCGCCATTGGAATACGACTGTCCGAAGAGCCGGTTGTCGGTGCCGAGTGCGCTCACATAGAGCGAGTTGCCTGCCGACGCGTACGCTGTCGGCGTCCCGACAATGCAGCAGCCCACCTGGGCGTACTCCGACCACGCGGTGCCGAGCCACGCCTTGGTGTACATATAGCTGCCGCCGCCCGCCATGAAGACGTCGAGGCGATTCGGTGCCCAGGATGCGGCGGCGGGTCCACCGGCGAGGACGCCACCCAGCGACTCCCAACCCGACCAGCGCCCAGTGGACGTCGGCCAAAAGTTGTGGCCGAGCGACTTGTCCACGGCGTTGCGAGCGAAGACGTCGACGCGGTTCGCGCCCCACGACACGGATGTCGGATCGGAGTCGATGTTGCCGCCGAGATCTTCCCAAGCGGACCACGCGCTGCCCGTCAGCCAGCGGTGGGCGAGATGGTTGGACGCACCACGAACGAAGACGTCGATCGTGTTGTCCGGACGGACCGAGGCGCTCGGTCCGGAGAGGAGTGTTCCGGCCAACGACTCCCACGCACCCCAGGGAGAGGTGGCATCCGCGCCGGCGCGCACGCGATGCCACAGTGCGTTGTCAGTTCCCTTCACGAACACGTGGAGATGCTGGGCGTTGTCGACCACCGCGGCCGGCTTGTCGGTGGGCGACGGTCGGAGGCAGCTGGGGGGCGTGTCTGCGTCGCGGAAGCATTGGGCGGAGAGCCGCGCGGAGCCGGCGGTGATCGCGACCATGGCCGCGGCCGCGGGAACGAACATGCGGCGTGCTACATAGCGTACTACACGATGGAGTCGATGAATCGGCACGGTGACCTCAGGAGAGGAGAATGAGCAGCGAGTGTCGCATCCAACATCGGCGACCGTACTCACTCGGCACTCACTCGCCTCTCCTGAAGTGGAGATGGGGCGATTACCTGGCTGATTATTTCGTGGATTCCGGGCTAGCGGGTCACCCGGATCATACAGGCAATGATGTACTTACCTTTTGGAGTGCCCATGTTGAGGTTGCCCACCGCGTTCGTCGGTAAGGCACCGAGCCTCACGGTCTCGCCTGTGGTGCAGGTCGGTGGATCTATCCCCACCGTCGACGCGACGACCCCCATCGGCGAGTAGCCCGGCGAGCAATTGTTGATGGCACTTCCGTAGTCAGCGCTCGATGCGACCTCGATGTCGGTCAAGTACGGACCCGACATCAGCGGTTGCCAAAACCCCCAAGTGCCGGCGTTGTCCGATGCCAGGCGCATCAGAACGCCGCCGGATATCATCGCAATGAGCTCGGTCGTACCGTTTTGCGGATGATACGCGACCGCGGGCGACGGATTGACACCGTGGCCTTGGGAAAAAGTATGAGTAGTACGCTCACGGCCGGATCGGACGATCGTCGCCGCGGGCGCCAAACGCGCCAGGAACAACGAGCGGCGGATCCATGCTTGGATCCCAGATGTGCGGTGTGATGAAAATGACGACTTCCTGATTCTTTCCCGTCATGCTCTCCTGCGACCCAAATAGTTTGAGGAACGGGATATCGCGGAGAATCGGAATGCCTGTGTTGTCGTGCGATTGTCGGTCGAGCGCCAAGCCACCGATGATGATCGTCTGGCCGCTCGGCACCTGCATGCTCGTCTCGGCGACGTTCTTATCTGTCTCCGCTGCAGCGTTGTCCGTGGTCGGAATGAACTGCGACTCTTCCACGTGCATGTCCACGCGCACCCGGTTGCCCGGAAGCGCCGTCGGCGTGATGCGGAGCTGTACGCCCGTCTCCACGCTCGTCGAGCCCGCGGTCAGCTGTCCCGCCTGAAACGTCTGCGTGATGTAGTATCTCGTCCGACCGATATTGACGGTGGCTGGTTCGCCGCTGCGCGCGCTGATGTATGGACGGGCCACCACGCGTGCCTTGTCCGTGCCCGAGACCGCTTGAATCGCCGCAACGAACGCCTTGGGATTCGAGTGGCCGTATTCGCGTAAGAGCTGAAGTGTTGCGCCAGTCAGATTGCCGGGCGTGAAGAGGATCTGACTGAAGTTGCCGGTCTGGCCGCCGGAGAAACTCACGCCGAGCTGGCGCATCGTCTCGACGTCGAACTCCACGACGAGCGCTTCGAGGAACACGTGCTGCGTCGGCTGGTCGGCGCGGCGGATGATCGCTATGGCTTGGTTGACGTCTGCTTCAGATCCCCAGAGTAGAACGCGGCTGCGCGCCGCGTCGAACAGCGCGCGCAACTGACCGCCGCGCAAAAAGCCGTCGACGAGCGCGCCGGCCGCCTTGGCGTCGAGGTGCTCGACGGGTACCTCACTTTGAACCGTCGGCAACGCCCGTCCCTGGGGTTCGCCCATCGCCTGGCTCTGAGGTCCGCCCATTGTCGGTCCTGCTTGTGCCGCCGCGGCGGTCGGCGCGGCGGGCCGAACAACCACGAGTCCGTCGCGAAGCACCGCCGTGAAGTCGTGCGGTTCGAGGAGAATGTTGAGCCCCGCGACGAGCGGCTGCTGCTCGAATCGCGCTGTCACCATCCCGGAGGGAGCGCCGCCCTCGTAGACAAACCCCTGCGGCGCCGCCTCGAGCGCACGGCGCAGCACAGCCGCTACAGATGCGTCGCGCACGTCGACGCTGAGTGTGAGCGCCGGGCTCGCACCGGCGACTTCGACGCGGCCGTATCGCGCGCGCGCGAGGCTGTCCTCGCGCGCGCGCACCGCCACGTTTTCCGTGCGGTACGCTTCCATGAGTTGTGGCAGGTCCGGATGCGTCTTCCGGAGCGGGCCGATGCAACCGGTCGCGAACACGGCGATGGGGACAACGCGGACCAGAGCGCGCATCACCTCGCGGCCCGAGTCAAGCACATGATGATGAACTTCCCGTTGTTGCCTTGGTTGAAATCACTCGTGAAGTTGAAATTCATTCTCGCGCCGTACGTGCAGTCGAAGTGCCGCGCCCCTGTCACATCGGAATTCCTCGTTTCGAACACGATCTCGTGCAACGGGTCACCGTGGGGCTGGGTGCTGAAGCACAGCTGCATGAAGTCCCCGCCGGTGCCTTCGTTGAGGTTCTCGGGTAGCCTGGTGCCGTGATCTGGACCGAGACAGTAAGCAGCGGGCTCAGTGTGGTTATCCATTACGAGGACGCCGACGTCGTAGATGGCGCGGGCCGAACTGGAGCTCCGCCGCACGCACAGGTAGATGTAGGCGCCGCGCGCGCCCTCGTTGAGATCCTGAGCCAGGGGCACATAGCCCACCGGGCAGCGGGCCATGGCTATTCCGTTGTCGACGCTCGACGCTATCGCCAGGCCGGTGATGTACGTGCCCGACATCAGCGGCACCCACGTTCCCCATGTGCCTGGGCCAGTGGACATGAGGTCCATGAGGTATCCGCCAGCGCCCATCGCGACGATCTCGGTGACGCCATCGTGATACGCCACTGCGGGCGATGACGTCGCGGCCCACGTGCTCAACTCATATTGCCAACCCGACCAGGCGCCGGAATACGTCTGCGCGAAGAGCCGGCCATCGGTGCCGCGCGCGGTCACGAAGAGTGAGTTCGTTCCCGCGGTGTATGCCGCCGGCGTCCCGATGATGCAGCAGCCTTCGTGATCGTAGTCCGACCATGCTGTGCCGTTCCAAGACTTGTGATACATGTAGGAGTCGCTGCCTGCCACGAAGACGTCGAGCCGGTTCGGGGCCCAGGATGTGACTGCGGGTCCGCCACTGAGCACGCCGTTCAACGACTCCCACGCCGACCAAGTGCCGTTGGCCGGCCAGTAGATGTGGTCGAGATGAGTGGTCGTTGCGTTGCGGGCGAACACATCGATGCGGTTCGCGGCCCACGAGACCGAGGCAGGGTCGGAGTCGATGTTGCCGCCGAGGTCCTCGAACGTGGAGAAGTGGCCGCCGGTCCGCATGAGGTGGAACAGATGATTGCGGCCGCCGCGAACGAAGACGTCGATGGTGGTGGTGCCGGGACGAAGAGAGACGCTGGCCCCGGAGAGGAGCACGCCGCCCAGCGACTCCCACGGTGACCAGTGGGAGAGGAGAACATCCGGTCCGCCCCGCACGGCGTGCCAGAGCGCGTTGTCTGTGCCCTTCACGAACACGTGAAGAGTCGTGCCCTCCACTAGCAAGGCCGGCGTGTCGGTCGGCGAGGGACGGTTACAAGAGGGATAAGGCTCCGTGTCAACGAAGCATTGCGCGGGGAGCCGCACGGCAAGGGCGGTGATTGCGAGCGCGGCGGCGGCCGCGCGACCGAGCGTGCGGCGCGCAACGTGTTGGATTTGCACGGGAGCCTCAAATGGAGAGTGAGTTCGAACGTGCGCCAACATCGGCGACGCCCCTCACCCGGCGCTCACTTGCCGCTCTCGTACTCGAGGCTCTGCGATTACCTGATCAATTTTCTCGAGATCGGCGCGCTTCTAGCGGCTCAGCGTGGCCAGCCGCGCCTTCGCCGCTGTCACGACCGGCGCCAGCTCTGGGTCGGCGTCCGCCCAGAGCGCGAGGAAGCGGCGATACGAAACCGCGGCCGCCGCTCGCTCGCCGAGAGCTTCGTGGAACTGCGCTTCGCGAAGCCGCGCGGCCGGCGCGTACATGAAGTCGTAGCCCGCTGGATCAGGAAAGGTCGACAGCCAGGCCAGAGCATCCTGCGGGCGATGCACGTCGGACAACAGCTCCGCGCGGAGAAACCGCTCATGCGCGAGAGGGAAGCTGTACACGTGCGGCAGCCGGTGATCGGGAGCGAGGTGGGGCTCTCCGAGAAGCGCGAGCGCCCGCGCCGAGTTCCCGGCGGAACGCATCGCCTCTGCCCTCACGACGCGCGCGAAACGGTGTGAATACGCGGTGTCCGCGCTTCGGACGGACCTGAAAGCGTCGAGCGTGCGCGCGGAGCGCTCCGCGGTCGCGGTGTCTCCCGCGCGGACCGCGAGCATACCCAACAAATAGTGACGGAGCGGCACCGTCATAGGATGCACGGCAGTACGCGGCAGCGGCAAAGAGAGAGCACGCGCCGCACGGAGTCGTTCAGCCGGCGCAGCCTGGGGCAGCGGCAGCATTGCGAGCACGGCACGGTATTCCACAGCGTGTCCCTCGTGGAGCGACATCGCCGAATCGACGGTTGCGGAGGCGGCGCGCGCGTGCCCCCGAGCGAGCTGGAATTGCGCTCGCAGGAACATCATGCCGGCGTCGCGAGACTCGAAGGTCTGCCGAGCGAAGAAGGGGGGAACCAATAGCTCGGCGACGTCCGCTTGGTCCGGAGACGCCACGGCCACGCTCTCGAGGATGCCGCGCGCGACAGACACGGGAATGAGCGCGAAGCGCTCGGCGGCGACGACGCGTCCGGGATGATCGCCGAACGCAAAAGCCCTAAGGAGGCGTAGCTCGATCACGCGGTTTTCGTCGGGATCCGAGCGCTCGAGCTGCGACGCCAAGCGATTGAACTCCACGCTGTCGCCCGCCCGAGCGGCAAGACGCGCGGCGTGAAGCAGCGCGCTCGCGTTGCGCGGCTCGAGCTCCAGTGCCCGCCGCCAGTCGGGCCGTGAATCGACCGAAGGACGACCGAGGCTCGGTCCCCAATGGAACGCGATCTCCGCGAGCTGCGTCCGCGCCTCCAAGTCGTACTCGTCATCGGCGGCGAGACGGCGATAGAGAAACTCCGCCGAATCTGCGACGCCGCGAAGGTAGAGACTCCATGCTTCCACCCCAGCGCGTTGGCGCGTGGCGAGCCGCCCGCTGTATGCAAGCGCGCGTTCCGCCGCCCAATCGGCGATTGCACTCTGGGCGGTCCAACTGGCCGCGCCGCTCAAGCCGCGATACGCGAGCGCGAAGGTGCTGTCGCCATCGATGGCGCGCTGGAATGCTGAAACCGCGGCGGGATATCGCCCGCTCGTGTACTCCGCCTCGCCGCGCAGATATGCGCGCAGCGCTTCAATAGAGTGCGTCGTGAGAGCGGCCGACCGATAGCGCCGTGCCGGCGCGCTGGCGTCGAGCTGCGTCATCAGTTGCGCGGCGAGCGCATCGACGAGCTCGAACAAATCGCCCGGCTTGCCGTCCACCTTTGCGTTCACCACGGTCCCGACTGCGTTGGGTGCTCCGATCGATGCAGAGATGCGGAGCCGTCCGCCTGCCTCGGTGACTTCGCCGACGATGAACCGTTCCGCGCCGAACCGCTGCGCGAGCTTCGCACCCTCCTCCATCGTTGCGGGGCCGGCGGCGGTGCCGCGCTCCGAGGCGACCGCGCGCGCGCCGACCGTTTTCAGGTCGCCCGCGCCGTCGAGGTCAGAGTCGAGAAGGTGGGCGATGCCCGCGCCGAGGTAGGAGAGATCGGGGCCGCCGTTGTACGTGAAGGGCAAGACCAGCACAGTCCGCGCGGCATTGGAGGACACGGCCGCACTGCGATTCCGAAGCGCGAGAGTGCCGGCGCCCGCAGCGAACAACGCGGCGGCGACGAGCGCGGCGACGCCTTTGCGACGACGCCATCGTCGCCCGGTTGCGGACGAGACGGCCGCGACCAGGGCCAGTGGTTGTTCCACGGCCACCGGTGTCGCAGACGTCGCCGGATGATACATGTTGACGTCGACGCGCGTGCGCACCGAGGCGAGCAACGACTGGGTCTCGGGCGACGGGTCCGCGCCGTACTCTTCCTGAAGCTGGCGGGCGAACTGCGCGTACTCTCGGAGCGCGCCGGCGCGGTCGCCGGTGCGATCGTGCAGCGCCATCAAGCGACGCACCGACTGTTCGTCGGGATGGATGTTCGCCGCGCGCTGGCCCCAGGCAAGCGCCGTCGTCGCATCGCCAGCGCCGGCAGCGCGCTCGGCGAGGGTCCACGCGGATGACGCGGCGCGGCGAGCGAGCCGCGTCCGTTCGTTGCCGAGCCATTCTTCGAACGCGGGAGCGTCCTTCAGAAAAAAACCCGCGAGTAGCGGGCCGCGATACCACTCGAGCGCTTCCTCGTGCGCGTCGCGGGCCACGGCTTCCTCGAAGGCGATGACGTCGCACGAGAGGCGTTCAGGATCGACGCTTACCGCGCCGCCTTCGCGAGTCACGATCACACCCGGTCCGACCACGCGCCGCAAGAAATGGAGCGACTGATTGAGCGCTTGGCGCGCACGCTCGGCGTCGGACTCGGGCCAGAAGCATGCGAGCAGCGAGTCGCGGCGATGCAGGTCGCGCGGCTCGGCCGCGACGAGGTATGCAAGCAGCGCGGTCCGTTTGGGTTGGGCCAGTGCCGCGGTTAGCGCTGTCTCCGACGAGTCACGAAGATCGAGCGCGCCGAGCAGCCGGAGCCGCATTGTCTGGCTTGTCAAAGTTGGGTGCGGTGGGTGCCGTCGGCTGGGGCACGCTCGGCTCTCGCAATTTCAAAGGAGGGGATGAGTGCGTCAAGCGATTCACGGCTTTGAACGTCAGTTCTTCGTAACAAGTGATCGCAAAGCGCCCCGTAAGCGGCAGATCACCGGCGCAGCGTACACTCGAGCATCCTTCAACCATTTTCCGATGCGCAGCCGTCCCGTTTTCCGCACCCTTGCTCTTCTCGCCATTCTCCCGGTGCTCGTCACGATCGCCGCACCGCTCGATTCGTCACTCGGCGCGCAGCGCTCGCCGGATTACAGCTGCCCGCTCGACGGCGCACCGCTCATCCCGGAACCGGATGCCCTCGGAATCGGCGGCTGGCCGACCGGGGGCGCGTTTGACGACACACGCGCGGATGGTATCAGCGCGGCCGGCGATCGCATCATGCGGCCGCACGGCGCGTGGGAGCTCGCGGCCGGCGAAGGCGCGAACGTGCACGCGGTGCGCGGCGGCCGCGTTGCCGCATCAGCGGTGTGGCCGAACCTGGGCAACGTCGTGATCGTCGATCATGGAGACGGCGAATACGCCGTGTATGGACTGCTCGGCACCCGGACGGCGCGCGAGGGTGCGACCATCGCGCGCGGCGAAGTCATTGGCACCGTGGGTTTCTCCGGCGACGGCGCGGTCGTCCACGCCCGGCTTCCATCGGCCTCGGCACGACTTCACCTCGCGCTGGTGGTTGCCGGCCGAAGTGGGTTAGCCGATGCCGGCCAACCATTGCGCCAACTCGCCGGCTGGACAGACGCATGGCGGCAGACGATCGCGGGCGTGACCGGCCCGATCGATCCGGGAATCCGGCTGCCCGCAACCTGCCGGGCCGGTCGGCGAACGACGCAGTAGTCGCACTGAGAGAATCGACGACGCGCGTCGGGCTTTCACGAACGGCTGCCTCAATGGGCGGCCGTTCGTGAAGACCGTCACTCTCAGAGTTTCGTCCGAATCGCGTTCACCGCCCCGTGCAGCGCGTCGGCGGTCGCCTGCGTGATCTTATGAGAATTCAATGCCGCGTCGATCTTGTTGTCGGTGGAGTTCAGCTTCCCTTTCACCGAGGTGACCGGCGCGTTGCTCTGGATCGCGTCCGCCACCTGTTGGAGCGAGGCTGTGATCGTCGACGCCGTCTTCGGTTCGATTGCCCCGCTCGACGCGAGCGCTTGAACGGCGGAAATCGCGACGGTCGTGAGCGCGGCCGCCGTGGGCGGACAGATACCGGCGCTCCCCGCGTTGTAGATCGAGCTGACTTCGCCGGCGGTGAGCGCCCGGTCGTACAGCGCCGCATCGTCGATCAGGCCCGCGAAGAACGACGGGCCGCCAACGAACTCTGGGAACGCGCCGAACTTCGCGCCGAACGACGCATCGGTGTTGAGAACCCCGAAGAGCCCTCCCATCGCCTGGCCGTTCGTGTAGATGATCGCGTGATTGCCGTCGTACGTCATGGCGACGTGCATCCATCCGTCGGGCGACGGCATGCCGGAATAGAACGACGCGTCGTAGCCCCAGGTGAAAAACTGAAGATTCGGATAGCCGTCGAAGTCCAGGCTGAACGCGCGCTGGAGTTCCTGGCCGCCCGTGTGAAACGGCGTGTGGCGATCGCCGTCCCACTGCGACGCCGACACGTAGAGCCAAAACGTCCACGTCCGCGCGGCGGCGCCGGCGGGCATCGTCGCGGAGGTGGGGACGAACACATAGCCGTCTCCCGCAAGCGAGAATGCGTCGCCGACCATCCCGGGGGCGTACGACACGTTGCCCGTGGCGATTCCATTGTTGGTGCCAAGCGCGTCCGCGGTTGTGCCGTCACCGGTCCAATGGCTGACGAGACCTCCAAGAACCGCGGCGCACGTGCCGGGCGTGATGCTGTGCGAAGCCGGGCCATTGGCGGCAATTCGGGGAGTGGTGACGCCTTGATTGTCCTGACACGCTGTGGCGGCAACGAGCAACGAGAGCGTTGCCATGAGGCGGGCGGTGCTTCGCATCGGAATCCCTGGAGAGGAGGGGGCTGACGGCGTCGGCTCGTCGGCGGACAGGGTACAGACGGAGGGAGAGGAACAGCGGCCGCTAACGTACTGCGCCAGGCCGTCGCGTGCCACAACGCGTTATGATCGGTTCGGTGCTTCAACGAGGACCTGGGACCTCGAAAGCCATGCCGCAGAGGCCAGGCACACCGCGATGACAAGTGAGAACGCGATCGGGACGATGAAGATGTATCTCCAACTCACCACCGCGATCGCGGCAAAGCACAGGGCCGCCGCCCACCCTATGCCGCGTAGGCGCGACAACGTCTCCGCTGGAAGCCCGCCCAGCTGCCAGGCGAGCACCGCCGCGAACAGGTAGAGCACTGCGATCGTGAATCCGGAACCGAGATAGAAGTCCCAATACGTTCGGTCAGACCCCATGGCGTCGAAGTGAATAGACCGCATCGAGGCGACAAGCGCATCTACGCCCCACTGGGGGTCGGGCGGTTGGCGAAACCCCACGGTGTGTCCCACGGCAAACAGCAACAGCAAGACAGCGGCGACGCACACGTGATCGCTTCCGCGCGACACAGTCAGCCGAGGCGCCGAGGAAAAGGGCAATCCGGTCGGTGAAAAAGCGCGCGGACGATAAGGACAACGATGCGCATTCGCCTGATTTTCTCGACTTCATCGCAGCGCTCAACGAGCACCGCGTCGATTTCGTGCTCGTTGGCGGTTACGCGCTTGGTGTTCACGGGGTCATTCGGGCCACTGGCGATATCGACTTCTTCTATCGACGGACGAAGGCTGTGGTGCGCCGACTCTGCGCCGCAATGCATGATTTCGGCGCGCCGACTGAAGTGATCGATGCGGAGGCGCTAATGGCGCCCAGATAGTGACGTAGTTCGGCTGGCGCGACGACGATTACCATTCAAGCCCAGCCATTGCGTGTCATCGGCCTCACCGAGCTCCGAGCCAACAAGGCTGCGACGGGCCGGAAGAAGGACGCCGATGATCTGCAAAAACTACGTGCTCTCAACGCACGGAAGAAACGCTAATTCGCGGTGCGCTCTCATCCTCGATGCCTTCCGGAGCGCCCCGCCCCGGCGCTTGACACCCGCGCTCGCCTCCACGATAGTTTTTGCCAGCGCGCCTGACAGGGCGCCTCCCACCCGCGGCGAGGGAAGCATTCCCACCTGTCATGGTCTGAAACGCGGTGCTGGACACCTTCTTTCAGCCTGATTCCGCAGCGGGTACAGGCGTTACGTGAAAGGAGGCGCCATGTCACCTGCTCGCGATCTACCCGCACGCCCGTCGCTCGACTCACTTCGGAAACAAGCGAAGAGACTCGCCCGCGACGCTGATGCCGGAAACGGCGAAGCCATCGGCCGCATTCACGCGCAGTTGCCTCGGAGCGCGCTCCCACTCTCCAACCGCGATGCGCAACTCGTCATCGCCCGAGAGTACGGATTCGCCGGCTGGACGGATCTGACGGCCGAGGTGCAGAAGCGCCTGGGCAACGCGGTCGAGTGGGCTGCGTCGCAGGCCAAGGTTGCCGTTCACCAGCAGGACGACGAGCGGCTGCGAACGCTGCTGGCCGAATACCCGGCGCTGGTCTCGTGGCGTGACGAAAACGACCGGACCCTGCTCGACTCCACGACATCCTATGCGATGGACTGCTCGGATCCGGAACGCGAGCACCTCTACACGCGTCCGGTTTCCGCCGAGCGGCTGCTCGACGCCGGCGCGATCGTCGATCGCAGGACCGCGGAACACGTGATCCGGACGGGCGCCGCAGGAATGCTCCACTTGCTCGCGCGAAAAAATGCGTTGCCGCGAACGCTGTTCGTTCTCGCCGCACTCGGCGACGATGCAGCGGTTCGCGCGCGTCTCGAACACAATGGCGGGCGACACGACGCAGAAGGCCGCGATCAGCAAACTGTGATCGGCCGCGCGCTGCTGAGCGCGTGTCGCTTTCGACACGCAGGCGTTGCATTGCGGCTTCTCGAGCGCGCGATCATGCTCGATCCGGAGCTGGGCCGGCGCATCGAACAATGGGAGAGCCGCCCGGCATTCGTCGAGTTCCTGATCCAGCATCCGGGCGCCTTGTGGCAGGAGCCCGACACCACGCCGTGGGAGGCGTTCGTGATCCTGCAGCTGGCGCGCGCGCGCGATCGCGCCGATCTCCCAACGTTCCGCCGCTGGCTCGACGACGAACCGTGGGTGCTCCAACCCTCGTTCACGCACGTCCAGGCTGGGTTGATCCTGCCGGCTTGCTATGAGAAGGATCGCGAAGCGTTCATCGTGACGCTGCTGGACCGCGATCCGGCGCTACTCCACGCCGAGCCTCCACCGCCCTCGCAGTGCATCGTCCAAGCGCTCTCGTACGGGAATGCGCACCTCATTCCGCTGCTGACGCGCATCTGGCCGCTGCCGAGCGACTTGCCGCATGCGGCCGGCGTTGGCGACGCAGCTGGAGTGTCGTGTTGGTTCGACGCGTCTGGCGAGCCGGTGTTGGGACCGTTGACCCACCACTACCCTCACAGCGATCCGCACTTCCCCCGTGCCGACCTGCATTGGGGATCTCCGACGACTCAGCAGGTTCTGGACATCGCGCTCGCGTGGGCGGTGTTGAATCGACACTTCGAGATCGCGACGTTTCTGCTGGAACGCGGCGCCAACATCGACACCGACTGGGCGACGCACGAGCCGGCGAGCATTCTTCACGAAGCGGCAATTCAAGGGAATGAGGACGCCGTGCGGTTCCTCATCGACCACGGCGCCGATCTGACGATGACGGACTATCGCTACCAGTCCAACGCCGAAGGTTGGGCACGGTACGGGTCACCCGATGAACGGATGGCCGACTTGTTGGCGGCGGCCGCTGACCGCGCCCGTGACAACACGTAGCGATTGCTTGCGACGGAATTGCGAACGGCCGTCCCGAGGGACGGCCGTCGCCAATGACCTAGCCTTCATGACCCGGATGGGGGTCGAACCCATGACCTACGGATTAAAAGGTCATTGGTCCAAGGGGTCACGTTTGGTTCTACGAGTAGCGGTTCGGTCGCGTTAGGCCAGGCGGGGAAGTCGGTAGAGTCCCGTTTGGCGGGCTCGGACGAGCCGAACGTGTCAAGTCCGTGTCTGGAGGATGGCGTCGCGGGGGACGCCGAACCTCCGTCGCGACCTCGCTTTCTGTCGGCGCCGTTGGGCCTCCGATTGTTTGGCGACGAGTGCCTCAAGGTGCCGGCGCTTCCGGTCGAGTCGCTCGAGACGCTTGACCGCAGAGTCGTCGCCGTGCTCGCGCGAGAGATGAAGAAGTACGCCGGGCTGGGCATGGCCGCGCAGCAGGTGGGCGGCACCCAACGCGTGTGCGTTGCCGCGCTCTCGACCCACGGCTCGGGCAAACCCGGCGCGCCGCGGTCGACGGTGGTGCTCATCAACCCGCGACTCCTCGACCACGCGCCGAACACGGTGGTGTGCACGCAGGAAGGGTGTCTCTCGGTGCCGGGGTTCCGCACCTCGACGCGGCGGTATCCCTGGATCGTGGTGGAGTGGGAGAACGAGCGGTTCGAGACGCAGACCGCGCGTGTGGAGGGGCTCGACGCACAGATCGTTCAGCACGAGATGGATCACCTCGCGGGACGGTGTATCGCGGACGGCGTCTCGCGGCAGCAGCGGCGCCAGGCGGAGAAGCTCGTCGCGTCGGCGCGGAGGCAGGCATGAACGCCGCGCGCGAAACGAAGGCGGCAGCAGGGAGCAATGGGCTGAAATTTCTCGCCATTCTCGTGCTCGCGGCCCCGGCCTATTGGTCGATTGGGGTGGTTGGCTCAATGCTGTGGCGCTGGTACGTCACGCCGGCATTCGCGTCGGCTCCGCACCTCACGGCACCAATGTTCGTTGGTCTCTGGATCTCCCTGCGCTGGTTCACCGGTGGAGGACCGACGCCGAAGCGCCCGGAGCAAACGACCAAAGAGTTCGTCATCGAGTTGATTTCCAACTCCATCGCGTGGCCGTGGATGGCGTTGTTCTTCGCGTGGTGCGTAAAGGCGGTGTGGCTATGACGCGCCGCTACGTGTACCTCGGCGACCACTACACCGATCGCGCGCTCGTCGGCGCGCAGTGCGAAGCCGTACTCCGCGCGGACGGGAAGTGCATCGTCGGCAAACTGGGAACGATGCTCGTGTTGTTCCATGGCGAGCAACGTCCGCGCGTCGTTATCCGGCGGCGGCTGCGGAAGGCGGGCGTATGAAGGCGCTCACCCTCACCCAGCCGTGGGCGTCCCTCGTCGCGTTCGGCGCCAAGTCGATCGAGACGCGCAGTTGGCGGACCGAGTACCGCGGCCGCATCGCGATTCACGCCGCCAAGGGCTTCCCCGACGACGCGCGCTACTTCGTGAGCGCGTCGCCGTTCCAAGAGACGCTATCTGCGGCGATGGGCCTCTCGCCCGTGCTCGCGTCGGCGCTTCCCATCGCGTCGATCATCGCCGTGGCGACGCTCAAGGACTGCTTCAAGTTCGATGCGCGAACCGCGATGCTGATCGAGGGCCGTGCGATCACCGGCCGTCTCCCCGATCACGAGCTCGCGTTCGGTGACTACTCGCCGGGGCGATTCGGCTTCGTGCTCGCCGACGTCGTCGCGCTGCGCGAGCCGGTTCCCGCGCGCGGGATGCTCAACCTCTGGAATATCCCGCACGACGTCGAGGCGAAGATCACGGCGCAGCTCGCCGAGATGGGGGTTGCAGCATGAAGCCGCGCCTTCCCTACATCTGCCGCCTGGAGATCTGGTCGCTCTCAGACAAAGGGCACCCGCGCCGTCGGCCGGCGATCGGCTATCAGGCGAAGAATCAGCGCCTCGGTTTCTCCCGATTCTTCAACGCCCGGAAGCATGGCGGCGTTCGGCGTGCGATGCGCGCGGCCGAGCGGTTCGTGCGTCGCGAGCTGCGTCAGCGTGGCATGGCGGTGAGCGTATGACCGGCACTATCACCGGCCTCACGCCGACCGACTACGACCCGGACGAGTACGCGGCAACGTGTGCGGCGTTCCTCGCCGAGCACCCCGATTATCGCGTGCTCAAACGCTTCACGCCGCGCGATTTCTACACGCCGGTCACGCCGATTGCCGACGAGGCGCCGCTCAAGACTGCGCTCTTCGTCGACGTCGAGACGACTGGCCTCGATACCGACAAGGAACGCGTCATCGAGCTCGCGATGGTGCCATTCGAGTTCGACACCGCCGGCAACATCTACGGCGTCGGCGCCGGTGAGTCGTGGTTCAGTGATCCCGGTATTTCGATTCCGCCGGCGATCACCGAGCTGACCGGCATCACCGACGAGATGGTGCAGCGGAAAGCGATCGACGGCACGCGCGTGCGGCAGCTGCTCGCCGGCGCCTCGCTCGTCGTCGCACACCACGCCGACTTCGACCGCCGGATGCTCGAGCGCGTCGACGCGCAGTTCGCCGCGATCTCGTGGGGCTGCTCGTACAGAGAAGTCGAATGGGAACGGTTCGGCTGTACGAGCAAGAAGTTGGAACACATCCTCGCCTCGACGTGCCGCGAATTCTATAGCGCGCACCGGGCCCTCGACGACTGCTACGTCGGCGTCCACTTGCTCGCCGCGGCGACGCTCGACGGACGGACTGCGTTCTCGTACCTGCTCGACTCGGTACGGCAGCCGACCGCCCGCGTCTACGCGATGGGCGCGCCGTTCAGCGCGAAGGACGCGCTCAAGCTGCGCGGCTACAAGTGGTCGGACGGAACCGGCGGCAAGCGGAAGGCGTGGTACCTGGATGTGAAGTTGGCGCTCAACGACGAAGCGCGCTGGCTTCACACGATCGGCGTTGACATGCCCGAGGTGGTGAAGCTCACGGCGCGCGATCGCTTCAGCGTGAGGGCGGACGTATGATGCGCTGGAAACACATTCAGGATTTGGATGAGCCGAGCGACACCTACCTGTCGCGACTCATGCTGTTCAAGACGCGGTGGCTTGGCGTCTACTTCCATATCATCCGCCGGCCCGACTACGCGCGGTGCGAGCACGATCACCCATGGGCGTTCGTCACGCTGATCCTGCGCGGCGGATACGAGGAGGAAGTCGAGGGCAAGAAGTTCATGCGGCGCCCTGGCTACGTCGGCTATCGGCCACGGTCATTCGAGCACCGCATCACGCAGCTCCCCAAGGGCACCGCGTGGTCGCTCGTGATTCGTGGGCCCGATCATGTCGAGTGGGGTTTCCGCACCCTGCGCGGGCGCGTGTCGTGGCAGGAGTATGTCTCGTGGCCGGGCATCAAGCGTGTGCTCTGGTGTGATGACCGATCGAGGCCGACGCGCGCGCGCGCGGAGCGACCAATGAGCGCGAAGCCATCGGTCGAGCGCGACCCCGAGGAAGCCGCCGGCAAGCTGGCGACCATGCTCGCCGCTCTCGTGGACCAAGCCAGGCTGACGCCGAAGACGACGCCGTTCATGGCTGCGCAGATTGACGAGATCATCAGCCTCGCGGCGTGCGGCATCGCGGACAGTCAGCGACTCGAATATCTGGCCGAGGATCGCGAGAACCTCCGCGCCCTCTACGATCTCATGGAAAACAGTGAGGGCGACGACGAGGATGGGCCAGCGGAGCGCTTGCGGTCCCTCCTCGACGAGTTCATCGAGATGGACGAGGAGGATGACGCATGACGCGCCTCCCCATCAGCGGCGACTACTCGGCCGATTGGGCCGCGGTCTCGCTCCAGACGCGCGACGAAGCCGGATGGCGGTGCGTCCGCTGCCGGCACGCGTTCGACTCGAAGACCGGCCGCCCGCTCCACTGTGACGCCGAGTGCGACCCGCGCCGCTGTCGCGCTGTGCGCATCGCGGATCGCGGGGGGAGCCACAACTACGGCGTGCATCACCTGGACGGCGACAAGAGCAACAACCGCTGGTGGAACCGGTTGGCCCTCTGCAACAGCTGTCATCTGTACGTCCAAGCCTCGGTGATTCCCGAGAGGCTGTTCATGTTCACCCACTCGCCGTGGTTCGTCCCCTACGTCTGCGGCTACTACGCCCACGTCGCCGGTATCGTCATCACGCGGGACGAGGCGATCGCCACGCCGGAGAAATGGTTGGCTCTCGGCCAGCCGTATCTGTTCGAGGCGGTCACGCCATGAGACTCCTCGACGTACTGACCGCGCACGACCGCGCCTACACCTACGACTGCGCGTGCGGGGGAACGATCCTCTTGGGCACCGATGGCGACGGCCACGCGACGGAATTCTGTCTCTCGTGCGGAGCCTTCACCGTCACCCCGCGCGTCGAACCGAGGGCGCATCCGGCGATCGTGGCGCACGAACAGGCGATGCGCGCCGAGCGCGTGCTCGTCGAAATCGAGCGAGCGGCGTTGCCATTCTGCCGAACCTGCCTGAACCACGTCACGCATGCGCGCGGCGAGTACTGCGCCGAGTGCGCCCAGGCACGCCGGCGGGTGAACGATCGGTTGGCGAAGCGGGTGGTAAAAGGTCTCGCGACTCCCCGGCCCAACTACCCGCACGAGCTACTGCCTCAGACCGAGAAACGCACAACATGAGGAATCTCTGACATGGAGAACGCAATGACAACGCACGTCGCCCGTGAAGTGGATCTGCAGCGCATCCCCCTCGGCCTCTTGCACGAGTCGCCGCTCAACACGCGAAAGCACTTCGATCCGGCGAAGCTCGCGGACCTCGCGACGTCGATGAAGGGGAGCGGCCAGCTCACGCCGCTCCTCGCCCGGCCGTCGAAGCTGCCGAAGAAGCCGGGGTTCGAGCTCGCGTCCGGACACCGTCGTCGGCGCGCGGCGGAACTGGCCGGGATCGCGGAACTGACGGTGATCGTCAAGGATCTCGACGACCGAACGTTCCTCGAGATCCTCACGATCGACAACCTGCAGCGTGAAGACGTCCATCCGCTCGAGGAAGCGCAGGGCTACCGCAACCTGCTGACGATCGACGGCTACGACATCAAGCAGATCGCCGAGCGCGTGGGCAAGAGCGAGTCATACGTCTACGATCGCATGAAGCTGCTGCAGCTGACACCCGCGGCGCAGGAGCTGTTCTTCGCCAACCGGTTCACGCTCGGGCACGCGATTCTCCTGGCACGCATCCCCGCGGCGGATCAGGAGCACGCGATCGAGACGACGGGCAGCCACAACAACGCCGGCGGCCTCTGGCGCGGAGAAGGCGTTGCGCACCCGACGCTCGACTTCCCCGCCGATCGGGACGACGACGAGTATGCCGGTTTGGTGCCGCGTAGCGTGCGCGAGCTGCAGGCGTGGATCGACACCTACGTTCGCTTCGACACCGAGGACGAAGCCGTACCACAGCTCTTCCCCAATACCGCGGCAACGCTCGCGCAGGCGGAGACGGCGAAGGACAAGGTCATCGCGATCACGCGAGACTATCACGTCCAGCCGGGTGCGAAAGATCCGGAGGGCGCGCGCACCTACGGCCCGACGTCGTGGAAGCGCGCTAATGGCCAACCCGACGAGGATCGGTTTGGCAACGACCGGCCGTCGAAAGTCTGCGAACACTCGGTTGTGGGTGTCGTCGCCGTCGGCGAAGGCCGCGGCGATTCGTTCCGGGTGTGCGTCGACAAGAAGCGGTGTACGGTGCACTGGGGCGACGAGATCCGGGAGCGAAACAAACGGGAGCGCGCTCGCGAGAACGCGCCGGCGAGCCCGTCGACGTCGGCCGGAAAGGACGCGTCGCCCGCGGCCGCAGAGGCCAAGCGAAAGGCCGAGCAGGCCGCGCGTGAGGTGGAGCACAAACGGTGGGAGAAGGCTATGCCGTCAGTGCTCACCGCACTCGGGCGCGCCGTCAAGTCAGCGCCGGCAAACTCTGCGAGTCCGATCGCGAAGTTCGTGTGGAAGCTCCTCGAGAACGGGTTGTGGGGTCTCGACAGTCTCTCGAAGACCGCGACGAAGTATGTCCCGCGCGGCGTGAGCTCGAGCGATTTCCTGGCTCACATCGCCATGTGCGCGCTCGTTGACGACTGCGAGAACAACCAGATGATCGACGTCGTCGAGACAGCGAAGGAGCTCAAGCTCAACGTCGACGTCGCGAAGATCGTCAATGCCGTCTCTCCGCGTCCGGAGGCGAAGCTCGAGCCGAAGAACGTGCCGGGATCCAAGCTGGCCGCCGAGAGCGCGAAGAGCGCGAAGAGCGCGAAGAAGGCACCGAAGACGAAAAAGAAGGCGACGAAGGTGACGACGCGGAGAGCCTCCACGTGAAGAATCGACTCACCGACCTGAACGACGCGCTCTTCCTGCAGCTCGAGCGGCTCGCCGACGATGAGCTGACAGGCGAGGCGATCGCGGGGGAGATCAAACGCGCCGAAGCCATCGTGCTGGTCGCCGACAAAATCGTCGATAACGCACGGCTGCAGCTCCAGGCGTGCAAGCTGGTGGCGGATCACGGTGATCGCTTCGCCAAGCAGCTGCCGATGCTCGCTCCGGTAGCCGTGGAGCTGAAATCGTGAAGGGACGCGCGATCTCGTACAGCAGCGCGGAGCTCCGCTTCATCAAAGCCGGTCGTGCGATGAAGCGGCGAGCGCTCCACGCGGCGTTCGTCGAGAAGTTCGGCCGCGGCGACGTCACGCCGGGGCACATCAAGACAATCTGTACGCGTCGCGGCTGGACGACTGGCAGAAACGAGCGCTGGAGTCCTCAGGATGACGCGCTCCTCCGCCAGCTCTATCCCGATACACCCACGGAGGACGTTGCTCGCCGCTTAGGCCGAACGCTCACGAGCACCTACGGCCACGCGATGAAGCTCGGTTTGGAAAAGAGCGAGGCGTATCTCGCGAGCCCGGCCGCGTGTCGGCTGCGCCGCGGCGACAATGTCGGTGCAGCGCACCGCTTTCGACAGGGACACGCGCCGGCGAACAAAGGCATGCGTCGTCCCGGATGGACGGCCGGGCGAATGAGCGAAACCCAGTTCAAGAAGGGGCAGCGAGGGAATCGGTTTCAGCCGATCGGCAGCACGCGCCTCGTCGACGGCTATCGCTATACGAAGATCAGCGCGACGCCCAACGTCCCTTGGACGCGTAATTGGAAGTGCACGCACATCATCGAATGGGAGAAGCTGAACGGCCCTCTACCGAAGGGCATGATCCTCAAATGCCTCGACGGTAATCGACTGAACACTGATCCCTCGAACTGGGAGCAGCTGTCGCGCGCGCTGTTGCCCCGGCTGAACGGGAAGTCTGGTCGCAACTACGACGGCGCGCCGAGCGAACTGAAGCCGGCTATCATGGCCATCGCAAAACTAGAACACGCCGCGAGGAATCGGTCGGCTCGGGAGCGTGAGGCGTGACGATGCTCGCCGGGGACTGCCGCACCGTGATCCCAACACTTGGCGAAGCCTCGATTGCTTCCGTCGTCACTGATCCGCCGTATCACCTCACCGGCGCGACTCGCTTCGGCAACACGCGGAGCGAGCGCGGGTTCATGAACAAGGCGTGGGACGGCGGCGACGTCGCTTTCAATCCCGAGACGTGGGCGACCGTTGCGCGCGTCGTTCGGCCAGGTGGCTATCTCCTCGCGTCCGGCGGCACACGGACCTATCACCGGTTGGCGTGCGCGGCAGAAGACGGCGGGTGGGAGATCGTCGACTGTCTCGCGTGGCTGTACGGCCAAGGGTTCCCGAAGCACGCCAGTAAGCTCAAGCCGGCATTCGAGCCGATTCTTATGGCCAGGACGCCCGGGCCGATGCATGCACTCGCGATCGATGAGTGCCGCATTGGGTTCGCGAATGCTAGTGACGAAGCGGAGGCGAAAGGAAAGAACCGCCACGCTGATTTCGGGAGTGGCGCCAGAAAGAATCAGGTATACGGTGCTGATCACCGTGCCCGCGGCGAGAACGGCAACTACGACGCACCGGGGCGTTGGCCGGCGAACGTTATCCTCGACGAGACCGCGGCGGCGGCGCTCGACGCGCAGGCCGGCGATCGCCGCGCGTCGAGTCGTGGCGTGCGAACGACCAAGAACATCATGAAGCTCGGTGGCGCGAATCGCCGGCCAAGTCACGGTGACGCCGACGGATCCGCACGTCCAGGATATGCGGACGCCGGTGGCGCGTCGCGCTTCTTCTACTGCCCGAAGGCGAGCCGCGCCGAGCGAGACGCGGGGCTCGATGGGATGAGGAACAATCACCCAACCGTGAAGCCGATCGCGTTAATGCGGTGGCTGGTACGCCTCGTCACGCCACGGGGGGGGGTAGTCCTCGACCCGTTCGCCGGTTCGGGCTCCACGGGCGCTGCGTGCGCAATGGATGGCGTTCCCTTCGTCGGTGTCGACATCACGCCCGAGTACGTCGAGATCGCACGCCGTCGCATCATCCATTGGCGGCGCGACGAACTATTCGGAGTGGCTGAATGACCCGCCGCCACGCCCACCACGCCGAACGCTTCGTCGCCGACCGCGGCACGGACGAGCTGCCGATGTTCGCGCGCCCCAATAAGGCGGAGAAACGCGCGGAGCTGAAGCAGCTGCAGGCGCGCCTCGAACCCCACATCATCGCGATGGCCGCGAACGCGGGCGCCGAGGGCATCATCGCGAGCGAAGTGATCGCGGCCGCCATCGCGGACTGGGGCACGTGGACCGGACAGGAGTGGCGCTCCAATCCGCGCGCCTACTCGATGGTCGGTCCCTTCCTCGCCGTGCTCGCGCGCCGCGGTGTGCTCGCACCGAAGCGCGTGCAGGGCTACCACGTGTCGCGGAAAGCGGAGCGGGACAACAGTCATGGCAACAACAATCTCATATATGTCGACCTGAGGTACGCATGACGGCACCAATAGAGCGGGAGACACCGACCGGGGAGACGCAACACAATCCCGATGGAATGACCTGGTGCAGCGCGTGTGGTGAACTTCGCCGCGCAGGAATGATCTCGTTCGAGATTCGTGATGAGCACAACCGCGCCACACGCTCCGACACCACTCCCGCGTCTCCCACTGCCGAGACACCGCAATGAGCGTCAACACGCGGAATATCGTCGCGGATTTGAAGGACACGGCAGCGGCGCATCGACTGATACAGGCCATCGTCAAGGCGTTCCCGCTCGCCAACTCAGACGAGTCGGACCACTCTGGCATCATTCACGATTTCGGCTTGGTGCTCGACGCGAACGGCCGCCCCACCACTCCCCAGGAACCCCGATGAGCGACGTAGCCAAATTCACATCCTTCCACGTCGGAACGCGTGATGGATCGGTCCTCTGCTCATGCGGCGTGGCGCACGTGATCGGAGAGGATGGTTTCGGGACCGCGCCAGCCACGACAGCGATCGGCAACGAAGAAGTTGCGTGGGTCATCGTTCGGGATGACGCGGGCGCGCTCATGTACTTCACGGGACTCGGCGACGGCAACTGGCACACGGCGTGGGCAGGCGACTCGCTGAAGGCGGAGCGGTATCCGACGCGATACGACGCGCTCGCGAAGCAGGATGAGGGTAACACGCGTGGCCGAGGCGCGTTCTTCGGTACTCGCATCGAGCAGCACATGTGGTGTGCCACTCCCGCCGCCACGCCAGCAAGCGAGAGGACGCCGCGAGATAGTCGGCAGTCGGCAGCGGCGGAGTGGGTGCGAACGACGTTCGGCGATTCAGCGATGCGGACGTCCGAGCGTCTCGCACGGTTTTACGAAGAGGCGACGGAGCTCGCGCAATCGCTCGGCGCCGACGCGGCGTTCCTGTCGCGCATCATCGACGTGGTCTACAGCCGTCCGCCGGGTGTTGCGTCACAGGAGGCTGGCGGCGTCGGGCTTACCCTGCTCGCGCTAGCCGAAGCGGAAGGATTCTCCGCAGAGGTGAGCGAAGCGCGTGAGTTGGAGCGCGTGCTGTCGAAATCCCGCGACCATTTTCGCGCACGCCAAGCCACCAAAGCAGATCTCGGAATCTCAGAGCCAGTCGTCGCGTCCCGCTCTACAGAGGAGCCGGACGGAGCGCCGAAGCCGAGCGCGTGGCGGCTCATTGACGTTGCTGGCTATTCGCATCGCATCCAAGACGACGGCGAGGACATCGCCATCAAGGAGCGCGATGCGTTGAACGCGGCGTCGAAGCGTCCCACGGATTTCCGCATTGAGCAGCTGTACTCAGAGACCGCCGTTGCCACCCTCCAAGCCCGGAACGCGGAGCTGGAAACGCGGCTCGGTCGCCAGGGTGAGAATTTCCTTGTGCTCATGGAGTACGCGGCCGGACTACGGGAGCGCCCAGCCTTCATGCCTGCGCGCGACAGCGACGTTCCGCGCGCAGTTGCCGGCTGCCGCGCCGCTCGCACCCCAACGCCCTCAGGCGGGGAGACGGTATGACTCCTGAGCAGATCACGGAACACCGCGCGTTCCTCGCCAAGATCACGGCGTACTATCGCGCCACCGTCATCAGGATGATCGATCCGCGCTATCTCGGCGCGATCACGTATGAGCTCGACGGACTGGAACGCTCTGCGCGCCAAGAGGGCGAGTTTGCCGAGCGGTGCCCGTTGCCCGACGATGTCGAGTCGGCCCCTCCCCTCGAGCGAGATCCCAATGGGTAAGCGTTTGCTCATACCAGAACCCTCACGCGCGCCTGATCGGGCCGCAGACGGGCGTATAGGAGGTCGTTTGCGCGGTTGTGGGCCAGATCATGGGTGAACCACCGCTTTCCGTTGAATCCATCCTCGCCGTCGCGCGCCGGCTGACCGTCCTCTGTGGCGGCTGTGGGCACGTGGCGACGCCGTTTCGGGTGTTGGGCATCGTCCTCATTCCGCAATACGACACGATGCAACACGCCGACGTCGAGTACCGCTGCGACACCCCGGACTGCGATTCTCCCATCCACGTTGAGGTGGACTGCTGTGGCTGACGTGCAGAAGACCAAGGGCACGATTCAGATCGCGAACCACCTCTTCGAAGCCATCATCGACGGGGGGTTCAACGAACAGCAGTTTCGCATTCTGCTGGCGCTGCTGCGGCTCACGTATGGGTGGAACAAGCACGCCGTGCGCATGCCGGAGCTCGAGCTCGCGCGGGCCTCAGGCGGCGCCAAGTCGGGGGCGGTGCGGTCCACGGGCAGCTTCCGGCTCGCGCTTAAGGACCTACTCGACAACCACGTCATGGTTCGAATCGCGACCGAGAAGCGGGGCGTCTTCGTGTGGGCGATCAACAAGAACTTTGAGACGTGGGTCGACCGATCGTCGACGATGTCGAAGCTGGTGGCACGGTGGAACGAACGGCCACAGTGCACGCCGGATGATCGTCAGGTCGCGCTGTCCGAACTGGCCCGATTCCGGGCCACTGACGGGGAACAGACTGAGCCAGAAATGGAGGAAGAGGAGTGGCCCGAATCCGGTCCAGATGAGTGGCCAGAATCACGGCCACACAAGCGGCCCGATTCAGGCCAATCTAATGAAGTCGAGTGGCCCTGTACTGGCGAAAAGATCGGCCCTCGTGCTGGCCAGATAGACGAAGCTAAGTCCTTTATCGGTGAGACTTACGATAGCTGGAAAGACAGGAAAGACAGTAGTACTCCTCTAGAAGAGAAAGATCATCAGACAGTAGCAAGCGTAGTTAGCGCGCGGACTGCTGACGAAAATGCTGCGCAAAACGCCGACGCAAACGACGCGAACAGCGAGGCGAATCGGCAGTACGCGATCGGGCTCTCGACGGCGGCCAATCGAGGCATCGGGCAACGCTGGGGCGAACAGACGCGACTGCTGCAATACGCCAGCGGGTTGACGCTCGCCGAGGAGCTCCGTGCGGCCAACGTTCCGCTCGAGCTGGCGCGCTTGGCGATCACGAGCATGTGCCTGGCGTCCAAGGCCGAGCGCCCACCGATGCGCGTGCTCGGCTATTTCCGCGCCGTCGTCTTCGAGGCGCACCGCGATGCGGAGCAGCGAGCGTTCAACGCCGCTGACCCGGGCGCGCGCCGCGGCGGCGACCCGACGGCGATGGCGGCACTGGTGCGAGCGGCGACCGGTCCGCGCCTGAGCGACGAGCAGCGGATCGCGTTGAATCGCGAATACGACGGCGCGTGTCGCGAAGCCGCGTTGGCGTGGGGCAAGGATCCCGCGAACGCGGCCGAGTATCAGCGCATCGTCGAGCTCGAGTCGAAGCCGTTCGTCGATCTGCTCGAGACCGCGTGGGGCAAGCGCGGACGCTGGGCGGCGATCATCGCGGCGTGTGCGCAGCGCGTCGCGTTCCCGTCGTTCGAGGCGTGGTGCGAGCAGCGTGAACAGCAGCGTGAACAGCGCGAGCAGCGGACGACCGCAGAGGCGACGAGCGAATGACAACGCGTGTCGAACTGTCCCAACTGACCACAAACAACCGAACTGTCCATCATCGACACCGTTGTCCAAACTCGACGCGCTTGTCCCCGTTCAACACCGTTGTCCGTGCGGCGATGAGGATTTGTAACTCGCTGTTGCGCTCACGCGTCTTTGTCGCAATCGTGCCGCGCGTGCGACGGCGCGCGATTCAGCGCGATGAGCAAACGCTAAACGCCGTCCGTCCCGCCACCGAGCGCTCTATGACCACCGTCGACATTGCGAGCACCGAGCCGATCACCGGCACCACCTTCGCCGTCACGCGCGAAGCGCCGACTGCGGCGCGCGTCGCCGTCCTCGGGAACGTGATCGTCGCCACGCGGCAAGCGCTCAAGCAACGCGTCCTCGATCTGCTGCACGATGGCGTGACGACCGTGACGCTCGATCTGGCGGCCGCGGGATACATCGACAACTCGGGCTTGGGTGTGCTCGTGTCGATCGCCAAGAAGTGCCGCGACGCGGGCGGTGCGCTCTGGCTCGAGGGCGCGAACGAGGATCTCGCCACGCTTTTCGCGATCACCAAGCTCGACACGCTGCTCAACATCCGCCTGGCGCCCGGGGCGCCGCGGTGATGTCCGCAAGCGCGCTGCCGGCCAAGGCGCCGCGCCTCACGTGCGCGCAGTGCGGGCTGACCGCGCCGGAGCGCCGCGTCCGCTTGCGCGAGAATCAGCAGGAGGAGCAGTTGGCGAAGCAGCAGGCGGCGACGTCGTGACGCGCCGCAGCGGTGCGCACCCGAGCGTGCTCCGCGGCATGGGGCTGACCGATGGGGGTGGCGTCGTGCAGCGCGCCGCGTATGCGTCCGAGCACGCGCCGTGCGCGCTGTGCAGGGCGCCGCTCCAGATCGAGACGGACGCGCTCACGCGGTTGATCGAGCGGTGTCCGACGCCCGAGTGCCCAAATCATCGCTGGCGCTTGGCGACGCCGACGGCCGAGCTGCTCGCCGAGAAGCCCAAACGCGAGCGCACGCCGCGGCATGCGACCGGACAGCCGACCAGGCGGAGGGCGTCGTGATCCTCGTGCTCGTTCTCACGGCGATTCTGGCGTTTGCGGCGGGCGTGCTGTGTACGTGGATCGTCGGCACGATGATCTTCCTCGGCGGGCCGGACGAGTGATCGACGTCTCGAATGCCGAGCAGGTTCGCGCGGAAGCCGAGCGACGGCGCGCGTGGCGCGAGCAGGGCGCGCGGATGTTCGGCAGGACCGTTTTCCGGACGGCTCGCCACGCACGATGCAGGCGATGAGCGCTGATCTCAGCGAGCGGTTCGTTGTCGCTCTCCAGCAGGAGTTGCCGACCGAGCTGCGCCACACGCTCACGCTCCCCGAGCCGCCGTCGGCCAATCGCTGGTGGCGCATGGTCGTCGTGGGCAAGCAAGCGCGCATGCTCCTGTCGAGCGAGGCGCGAGCGTACAAGGCGCGTATCGGGCTGATCGTCGCGCCGCGCATCGACGCGGGCCCGATCCGTGTGTCGATCGACTGGTACCGCGGCCGCCGTTCGGGCGATCTCGACAAGCGCCTCGGCGTCGTGCTCGACGCGCTCCAGGGCGTGCTCTACACCAACGACGCGCAGATCGTGGAGCTGGTGGCGCGTCGGTTCGACGACCCGGGTAATGCGCGCATCGTCGTCACGGCGGAACCGGCTCTCGCTGTTCAACCTTCACTCACGCTCGAGGCTCCATGACCGCACCACAGACCACGACCACCGACCGCCCGACGCGCCCCGCGACACCGACGCTCGACGCGTACTACGCCGCGACGCACGGCGCCCAAAACCCGCGGTACGAGGAATCTCAGAACGGCGTGGTGGACAACGCGCTCAACACGTTCCGCGGCGACCGGCAGCAGGGGATCTTCGGCGACGACCAGGCAGCCGTCTCGCCGGACGACGTGAACGCCGCGCAGCAGTACTTGGACGACGTCGAAGCGTTCACGAAGCTGCACGGCGGATTCTGGACGCCCGATGGTGCTACGACGACCGATCACTCGGACGTGAGCGCGCTGCAGGCGGAGCAGGCGGCGCCGAGCGATCCGAACCCGAGCCAGCCGCCCGTCGCGCTTCCGATCCCCGACGGCCACACCCTCGTCGACATTCCGGCGCACGTCGCTGAGGAATTGCCGGCGGGCACCGTGGTGAGCACGACGCCGGCGGGGCATCTGGTGGCAACGGTCAAGACCGAGACCGGCATTCAGCACATCTTCGCGGAGCTCGGCAACGAGTGGCATCACCTGATCGCGACGGTGACGCGGTTCTTCGGGCATCCGGCGAGCTGATGGAGACGAGAGGTGGGGCACCGGGCTCGGTGACGTTGGATCGCGGGAAGGCGCCAGCGAGTGTGAGCGACGACTTCTCCCGCGAGCTATACGAGAAGTGCAACGCGGCGCGCGTCGAGATCAAGATTCTCGCCGAGCGCGTCGATGCGCTGCGCGGCGCGGCGATCGCGCACCCGAACCGTGAGGTCGTCGCCAACGCGACGCTCGCGTACCGGCATCTCGAAGACGCGTCGATGCGACTCGGGAAGGCGCTGCAGGCGCTGGACGGCGGTGTGAGCGTGTACGACCGCGCGTCGACGGTGGGGGCGTGATGGTCGCCCGTATCGAAATCACCACGGACAGCGACTCGTTTCCGGAAATCGCGCACCAGCTACTGACCGCGGTGAACACCGCGATTCAGCAACGGCATCCGCTCGACATTGAGATCAAGACCGGTGGCCGCGGCACGGCCAGCGCGAAAGTCACGTTCTGACCGATGACGCGAACTGGCGCTCATACCCAGCAGGGCCGTGGGGCCCGGCCTGATGCACCGCCCACCTGGACCGACACCACCCCAGCCCACATCACCCGACGAGGATCACCGCTCATGGCACGCAAGGGAGTTTCAACGCTCGACGCGGACCGCATCACCGGCACCGTCAAGTGGTTCAACGACGACAAGGGCTACGGCTTCATCACGCCCGACGGCAAAGAGTCGAGCCGTGCCACCGACTGCTTCGTCCACTTCTCCGCGATCGAAGGCGAGACGCGCGAGCGCAAGACGCTGCAGGACGGCGCGCGCGTCGAGTTCGAAGTCGAGGAAGGAACGAAGGGTCCGCAGGCCGCCCGCGTGACCGTGCTCTGATGCGGAACATCGTCATCGAGGTCAACGGCGAAGCGGATGTGCGCGTGGACGGCATGCTCTTGCTGAACGGCCAGGTGGCGGGTCGGCCGCGAGTGCAGGACGAACCCGAGGACGCGCTTCGCCACGACACGCCGCGTGAGGTCGTGATCGCGTCGGCGTGCCATGAGGCGATTCGCCAATACGAGAAGAGTCGCGGCGATCACTCGCTGGCGCCCTGGTCGCAGTGCGGCGGCGCCGCCCAAGCGAGTCTCATCGGTGACGTGCGCGCCATCATAGCCGGCTCGCTCAAGACTCCGGCCGACCTCCACGAGGCGTGGCGCGCGCAGCAGACCGACGCAGGCTGGGTGTATGGGCCGGTCGCATCGGCAGTGACGAAGACGCACCCGGACTTGATGCCCTACGCGCAACTGTCCGCAGACACGCGGCGGAAAAACGTGATTCTGTTCACGCTCGCAAGCGCGCTTCTGTCCACCGAGTAACCACGAACACCACCACCAACCGAAGGCGACCATGACCACAGGAGAGAAGACGAGGACGGCGCAGGCGACGCGGGCGATTGCCGCGGGGTACAACCCAAGGCGCGGCGCGAACCCCAGCCTTGGCACCGCGCGCGACGAGGACCCGTGCTGCGAGGAGGTGGACGTGAGGCCGCCTTCGGGCGCCCTGCAGGAAGCAACGGAGCGCGTGCAGCGACTCCACGCTCGCGTGAGCTCTATCAGTCGAGCGGCGGAAAGCAACGCCGACCGGTTGACCGGGTCGCGCGACGAACCCGACAGCGAAAGCGGAGGTGCCGAGGCAGTAGCACGCGGGCAAGCCGGCGACCTGCACATGGCGATCGAACATCTGGAGCGCGCGGTCGAAGATCTCGCCGAGCAGACGTTTCGCTTCGGACAGCTTTAGCGCACACCCGCTGGGCATACAGCGGTGACTCGACCACTCGGCGCCCGCGCTCAACATGCCGGCGGGCGCCACTTCCCTGAGGATCCATGGCCGCGAGTCACAGTGGACGCGTCACGTCGATCGACGAGCACCATGCGAACGCGAAGCATGCGACGATCACGGTGACGCACGGCAAGAAGAAGCGCGACAAAGAGGGTGAGCTCGTGGGCTACGACCAGCCGACGTCGCGCGTCGTCGTGCCCAAGGCGCACGCGAAGAACTTCAACCTGGGGCAGCGCGTCGACGTCGGCGTCTCGCCGGCGAGCGAGGCGGACGACGGCGACGAGATGGACGAGAGCGACGAGGCACCCGCGCGGAAGGGGAAGGCGACAACGGGGAAGCGTGCGGCCCCGCCGCCCAAGGGCAAGCGCGCGACACCCAAGACGGACTCGCCGATCAAGAAGGCGATGCTGCGAGGCTGATGTCGGTCTACTCCGTCGCGCGCGAGTTCCTCGAGAGAGCGCTCGCCACGGCGGAGTGTCGGCACGACCGCGCAGGGGCGCGGCTCATCGCGCAGCGGATCGTGGAAGTATCTGAACAAGAGGATTTTGATGAGTGCAGGCGGTTGGATGCCCCCCGAGTCGTCGGCGATGCCCCTGAGCGCGAATGAAATGCTCGCGACCATGAAGCGTGAGGGGTACTTCGAGGAGATGTATAAGCAGTGCGAGCGGACGTTCGACACGCTCGCTCACGAGGCCAGCGAACTCCGCGCCTCGCTCTACGCCGCACGCAGCGAAGCGGAGTGCGCCAACGATCGTGCGCGTCGTGCTGGGGAAGACGCCGCCGAGTGGCGCCGGATCGCGGTCAAGTTCGCCACACACGTCGAGGTGGACTGGAAGAAGCACAACTTCACGATGCACGGTCACATCGCGATCGCGGCGGACGTGCTGCACCGCGGCGGGAAGGCATTGATCGTTGAGGCCTGCCGCAGTCTGATCGACAACATGGTGGCGGAACGCAAGGCGCGCGGGCTCCATGTCTGACGCAGGCACCGCTCCCGATACCCCGCTCCCCTCGCTCGCCGAGGACCTCGCGCGCATCGCGCCAGCCCCTACAGCACCCGAGCTCGACGACCTGGACGAGTTCGGCCCTCGCCTCACGCTCAAAGACGTGCGCCAGTTGCGCGCGCTTAAAGCGTATGTCGCGAGCGGGCGCGTCAACACGGCGTGCAAGGCCGCGCAGGTCCAGTACTCGACGTGGTACCGATGGATCGCTGAGGACCGCGACTTCGCGCGCGCGTTCGAGCAGGCCAAGGAGATGCTGGCCGACGACTTGGAAGGCGTGGCCGTCGAACGCGCGAAGGAGGGCAGTGATACGCTGCTCATCACGCTGCTCAAGGCGCTCAAGCCCGAGAAGTATCGTGATAAGCAAACCATCACGATCGTATCGCCCGACGTGCAGGGACGGTTGAGTCGGCAGGCGGATGCGATCATGGAGGTGTGTCGCACGCATCTGCCGCGCGAGCAAGCTGCTGCTGTCGCGTCGATGATCGCGAATCGCCTTCGGGAGATCTGGGCGTGATCGCGCCGAGCACTTCCGCGTTGGGCGCCGCGTTCGATCAAGCGCATTCTCGGCTCTACGATCTGAGCGACGAGGCGCCGTCCGTCGTCGCGCTCGTGGAGTATCGCCAGCGACCGGTTGACTTCGCGGTGGAGATGCTCGGCGTGCCGCGCCACACCCTTGAGTGGGCGCTCAACCCCGGTTACTACGACGAGAACAGTATTCGCGTTCACCGGTGGGATGGCCAGGCGGAGCCGATCGTCGCCATGCTCAATGCCGTGCGCGACGGACTGGACGTGTGTGTCGAGGCGGCGACCGGCACCCAGAAGTCCTTCACGTGCGCCGTGCTCGTGCTGTGGTTCCTCGCGTGTTGGGAAGGGGCGATCGTCAAGACGTTCGCGCCGACGGAAGCGCAGCTCGCCGCATACATGTGGATGGAGATTCGGAAACTCTGGCCCGCGTTTCAGGCGCGGTTCCCGAGCGCACGGCTCCTGAGTCTCGAGATCCGCATGCGCGGCGGCGACGATAAGAGCTGGGGCGCGGCTGGCGTCGCCGTTCGGAAACGTGCGGGTGAGGAAGTCTCGGTGGGCGCGCAGGGCATGCACGCGCCACACATGCTGCTCATATACGAGGAAGCGCCCGGCATCGAATATCCGGTGATCCTCGCCGGTGAGAATACATGTACGGCGCCACACAATATTCGCGTGGCCGTCGGCAACCCCGACAACAAACAGGACTCGCTACACCGGTTCGGGTTTGACGACTTCGACCGGCCGCGTGAGGGCTTGCGCTGTATCCGCATCTCGGCGCTGGACCATCCCAACGTCGTCTCCGCCGACGCGGACATCGTCCCGGGCGCCGCGTCTGTCCGTTCCGTCTCGCGCCGACTCGCTGACTATGGCGAGCAAGACCGCATCTACAAGTCGCGCGTGCGCGGTCTGTCGCCGGACGAAGCCGCCGACGCGCTGATCAAGCTCGAGTGGGTGCGGCGCGCGCAGCTTCGGTGGGAGAGTAAACAGGACCGTGAGATCCTGGAGGCGCGCGGGAAGGGGCAGCGGTCGCTCGGCGTCGACGTCGCCAACTCTGAGAGCGGCGACAAGGCCGCGATCGCGCGCTTCCGCGGGGCGGTGTGCACGGAGGTGGACGCGTTCGCATGTCCCGACGCGAACAACCTTGGCTATCAGGTGCACCTCGAAGTGCGAGAGCAGAGCATCGACGACGACCACGTCGGCATCGACGGCGTTGGCGTCGGCGCTGGCACGGTCAACAAGACGAAGGAAGACAAACACACCTTCCGTAGCCTGCTTGGCGGCAATGAGCCAGAGGGCTTCATTGACGACGGTGGCGAGCCGATGGAGGAGAACTGGAGCGACCTGCGCTCGCAGATGTGGTGGATTCTTCGCGAAGATCTGCGCCGGAACCGCATCGCGTTGCCGCCGGACAAGGAGCTCGAGAAGGATCTGATCACGCCGACATGGGAGTCGGTGAAGAGCAAGATTACGGTGGAGTCGAAACGCACGCTCAAGAAGCGGCTGGGCCACAGTCCGAACAAAGGCGACGCGGTCGTCTACGGCAACTACGTTCGCCCCCGCGACCCCGTCGTCTCGGAACGCCCCAAGGCGGCGCTCTCGATTCGCGAGCGCGTGCTGGCCGAGTTGAACGCGATGGACGAGGGCCCGGCGAAAGCGAAGAAGTACCACGGCACGATGCGGCAGTAGTACTCACCTCTCTCAGGAGCATCACATGGCACAGACCACGGCCGTCACGATCGGCGTGACGAATGCGACCGGCACCACCACCGTTCCGGCGGGCCAAGAGTTGTTCGTCCAGACGACGGCGAAGGATGCGACGGGGTCCCCGACCGGCGCGCAGGTGCTGCTCTCGTCCAGCAACACCGGCGTCGCCAAGGTGACGACGTGCGAGCAGGAAGGCGCGGCGCCGGCGGCGGTCATTGGTGTGGCGTCGGGCACGGCGACGATCACGGCGACCGCGTCGGACAACTCCGCGGTGACGGCGACGTTGACCGTGACGGTGCAGTAGGTGCCGTTCCCATTCGTTCGGCTGTCCGAGCACGTCGCACTGCAGGTTGAGTGTGACGCGCTTCGGGCGGAGCTGCGCGCGGCGGAAGATCGGGCGGAGGCGCTCGGAGATCGTGCGCTCAGGGCGGCCGTCTCAGGCCAGCGCGAGATCGAGGCGTACAGGGCGGCCGAATCCAGCCGCTCGAAAACACTCACCGATGCGTGGGCGAAAGCCATCGACGACGCGAACGCCCGCGCCACAAGCGCCGAGCAGCGCGCCGCCGACGCCGTCGCGCTCACGCAGAAAGTGTTGGCCGAGGCGCGCGGACTGATGACCGAGGCGATGAATATGTCCAAGCTCGCAGCCACGGCGTTGTTCGGGCTACAGATCGAGGGTGACATGGAGAACGGGCCGAGCGTGGCCACCTCTAACCGGGCGGCGGCGATGCGGATGCGTGAGGACTTGGAGCAGGGGAAGCGGTGACCGAAGAAACACTCTCGTGGGCCGCCCTCATCCGTCGTGCGTGGCGCATGCTCCGGTTGCGCTTCAAGCCGCTCGCGCCGGATTGCGAGGACTGCGGGTTCCCGCTGGAGCGGGTGCTCGTGAAGATCACGGGCTACATCTTCGCACACCGTCGGGTGTATGCGTGGGGGGACGGCAACGGACGCTGCGCGGAATGTGCGCAGGTGCGCCGCAAGGCAGAGACGCTTGAGGCCGAGCAGCGGGAGTCCGAGCGGATCGCGCGGGAGACCGAGAAGGCGAGGGAAAGGGTCAAGGGACGGCTCGTGTATCAGGCGTCGCGAATGATCTCGGCGCCGACCGTCGGCGACGCGTGGGGCAATATTCTGGGCGAGAACTACACAGATCCACCGCTCGGGCTGGGCGCCCTCAAGCGAGACTCCAACGCCGAAACGGCGTTCGAGATGGCGTGGTTGCGCGCTCACCCGAGGCCCACCGAATGACCGCCCCCACGCGCCCCGAGCTCGCCACGCATTGGCATTGCGATCCCCAAGGCATCGTCTGCCAGCACGACCACCTGTTAGCGTTCTATGAAGCCGGGTACCGCGCCGACCTCCGCGACATGATCGGCCACGCGTTCCTGCAATGCCGGAAGTGTGATCCGCCGACGCAATTCCTGGCGGTGTTCTGCCGCGACCCGTCGCCCTTGGTGCTCTGCTACGCGCTGTCGAAGGACAGTTTCGTGGAGTGGGACAAGCGGCCCGGGCGGACACCGCCGACGGGGGAGTTGCTCTATCGGCTGCGCGATCCGCAGGGCCGATCACACAACAGTGGGTGGAGACCAGCGCGATGATCGATTCGCAATCAGTGATTACCGACGCCCAGTTGCTCGCGGCGTTCGACACCGGGCCAGTCAAAAGGCCTTACGTCTCCATGACGGACATGGCCGAATCGCTTCGCCACGTTGCCGACATGACGATCGCCGCCTACGTCGACGACCGGGAGACCGCCGCGACGGCCGCGATGAATAACATGCGTACCTCTCTCGATCATCTGACGAAAGCGATCCGCATCATTACTCCGCACGTGCTCATGGGGGTCCCGACCAATGAAGGATGACGACAAGCCCGACGACACCCCCGTGACCCCGATCACCGAGTACCGGCCGAAGACGCGCAAGAGCCACACGCCCAAGTCGCGCCGTAACCAGGAGGCGGCGGAGAACTCGCGCTCTCCCACGGTCGCCCAGGTGCGCGAGTGGATCGTGGCTGGGGTGCTCGCGGCGGGGAAGAAGACCTATGACGAGCTCTCGGCAGAGCATGGCCGCGTCTTTGAAGTGCAGGAGTCCGCGTTCATGGCGATTGTCGAAGGACTGCACGCGCGGCTCTGTGTGCTCGAAGAGGCGCATGGCATTGCATCGCCCGACGTGGCGTCGTTGCGCGAGACGCTGAACGCGATTGCGGAGCGGATGGGAGATGAAGATCGACCGAGCGCGGTGCCCGTTGGGCCCGCCCAAGAGGTGCGCGACGAGGCGGGGCAGGTGATCGCCGTGGCACGGGAATACGCGGCCGAGGGGACGTACCCGGTCGACGAAGCGCGCGAACGTCGCTCCGATCCGACGACGCAATGACGGTCATCGCGTGGGACGGTGCGACGCTCGCCGCCGACAAGCGGATGTCGATGGGTTGTCACTTCAACACCGTGACGAAGGTGTTTGCGGCGGGCGAGTATCTCATCGGGTTCACCGGATCGGCCAAATACATGGGCGCGTTCTTGGCGTGGGTCGAGAGCGGTGCGTCGGCCGATGCGTATCCGAAGTGCTCCGACGACGACGGTGGTATTCACGCGCTCGCGGTGCGGCGGGACGGTAGCGTGTGGAAGTTTGAAGGAACGGCGTACCCGGTTCGGATCGAGGATCAGCATGCGGCAGCGGGCACGGGCCGCGACTACGCGCGCGCGGCCATGCACTTGGGCAAGTCCGCGCGCGAGGCGGTCGAGATCGCGTGCCTGTTCGATGAGAACTGCGGGAACGGGGTCGATACGCTCGCGTTCGCGAGCAGTCCATTGCCTCTACAGGAAAGGCACCTATGAGCGACAACGATCACTACGTCAGCACCTCCGGCGATCTGGTGGACGGCTATCTGAGCGAGAGTGCGCGCATCAGGGAAGAGTTGCGCGACGTGCGCGCCGAGCGGGCGCTCGCGACCGAGGCGTATGCCAACGCCACCATGACGCAGACGCGCCCCCGGTGGTGGGAGCGCGCGAAGCAATCGCTCACCGGTGCGACACCCGAATCCACGACCGCCACGGCGCTCGCGCGCGTCGAAGAGATTCGCCGACGAGAGGATGCGCTGGTCGCGCAGCTCGACGAGATTCGCGACCGTGAGGCCGCCCAGCTTCGCGACGAGTTGGCGGCGCGGCCCAAGGAGAGCATGGTCACCTACGCCTCGCCGTCTGGCGATTGGGACGAGCGCGTCGAGGCGTTCGCCATGCAGGCGGTTCGAAAACTCGAAGCGATGGAGACACGCGAGCACGTGTATCCGTCCAACGTCTTCGCCGACGCCGTGTCGGCCGCCATCGACGCCGACGCACCGGACAGCGTGGTGATCTGGCTCGCCGAGCGCGCGGACATCGAAGCGGAACAATGGGAGCGGGTGTACGGCCCCGACCTGGTGATCGACGTATGAAGCGCACTCACCGCCAACAACCCACGCGCTGCTCGTGTATGCCCGGCGCCGACTCCGCGCGCGAGCACGCCAAGCCCGGCGCGAAGGCCGCCGATCATGGCGACGTGTTCGCGCATCGGGGCGGCTGCATTCACTCGGAGCTCTCGTTGACAACCAAGCCCCGACGCGAGCCGGTCACGGTGGAGCGGTTGAGGCTGCAGTGAGCGACGAGATCCCGCCGGCCCTGACGAAGGAAGAGTGGGCAAAGGCAACCGTGTTTGGCCGCGGGTGTGATGGCGATCTGTCGTTCCATCGCGCCGACGGCGGAGATATCGTCGTGATGGAAGACTGCGTCCACCAGGACATTCGAATTGGCGAAGCGTCGACTCAACATGCCGTTGCCGCGCTGCTCCTCCACGGCCAACCGTTCGGATTCACGCAGGAAATGGTCGCCGCTGTTGAGTTCAGCGCGCTCGGGACCGCGCGCAAGGACCTGCTCCCGCTCCGCGAAGACGGAACGATTGACATGGCGTCGGTCAATGCGCTCGCGCAGCTCGCTGCCATCCGCATCGCCGCGCTCCTCCCGCCGCCCGATGTTGCGCGCAACCCGTCACAATCGTAAAGTTATGACTATGCGATAAATCACACTGACCGAACCGAGCACCAACCCCGGCGACTGCCGGCAGTCGGTTCGACAATTTGCAGGACGCGCGACCGCGCTCAAATCAGATGCCCCGCCCGGGGTGTCGCCGATTTGGGCGCTTTTTCGTTTCACGGAGATCCTATGAGCTGGGGAATAACGCAGATCGGCAAACCAACGGAGATCGCCGGGAAGGTGACGCGCGCGCTCGCCTCGTCTCGGCACCAGTCGAATCACGTGGGCGTCTTCGACGCCATCGAGTCGGGAGTCGCTGCCGCGGTCGCCGGGATTTCGGACCGCACCGACTACGACACCACGTTCGTCGAGCGACTCATTCTCGTCGAGACGGGCGGCCACATCGACGGTTCGAGCGCGAGCGTGACGCTGTCGATCAAGACGATCAACGACCACCAGTCAAAGCCCGCGAGCTGAGCTAATTGGCTGAACCCCGCGGCATAGACCCGAAGATCGCCACCGGACTTCCCCCGGCGCGCGATGCCTCTGACGAGGACAAGGGGATCTATACCGTCGCGCGGTTCGCGGCCCAGAACGATCACTTCGTCGGTCATTACAAGACGTGGACGAAGGCCATCAACTTCCTGATCGGCGAACATTGGCGGACGAAGTGGGACGGCACCTCGCTGACGTGGCAGGCCGAGCGCGACATCCCACCGTGGACGCAGCAGCCGGTCACGAATCTCGTCTACGCCGTCTACCGCACGGCGATCGCCAAGCTGACGAAGCAGAAGCCGACCATGGAGGTCGTGCCGCCGTCGGGCGATTCGGAAGATCAGGAAGCGGCCGAGCTCTGTGACGCGCTCCTCGTCTCGCTCTGGCGCTCGCTCCGGAAGCCGTCCAAGATGCCGATCGCGTTGGGCTGGATGCTCATCACCGGCATGGTGTTCGTCCGCGTCGGCTGGGATCCGCTCGCGGGCAAGGTCAAGCCGCGCACGATCCCGATGCAGCGGAAGCGGCAACCGTTGGGCGGCGCCCTCGGCTCATCGGCGATCGCCGACGCGATGGGCGGATCCGACGCGAGCAGCGCGACCCAACCGAGCGCTGACGCGCAGGGCGACAGCCACGGCGACGACCTCGAAGACGTCAACGTCGCCGCCGACGAGCGCGGCGAGCCGTACACGAAAGCCGCCGCCGACGGCGCCGACGAGATCGACTACGACCGCGAGCCCGACGTCGAGCCGACCGGCGAAATCTGCTGGGACGTGGTGAGCCCGCTCTGCGTGCGCTTCAACCCGGAAGCCACCTCCGTCGACGACGCCTACGAGATGTACGTCGCGACACTCTGGCCCCGCAACAAAGCCGCGAAGCACTTCGGCGTGAAGGAAGAAGACTTGGGCGGCGGATCCGACGCGAGCGAACAACGCGCGCTGTACGAAGATCTGATGTCCGCCTCGGCCGCCGGGTTCCCACGCTCGTGGGGCGATCAGGGCTCGGTGTGGGGTGTCTCCCAAGAGAATGCGATCGGCGATCGCGTGCTCGTCATCGAGTACTACCACGATAAGGACGACGCCTTCCCCGAGGGCCGTCACTGGATCAGTGCGGGCGCCACCAAGGTGTGGCCGCCCACATCGAAGGCGCAGGCGGACGCCGCCGAGCACGAGACGCAGCCGGGACAGGCGGGCGACACCGATGCGATGGACGCCGTGTCGAGCACGAACAAGGACACCGCGCCCGACGCCGACGAATTTCCGAACGGTGAAGCGCCGCTGCCGTTCGGCTTCTGGCCGCCGCTCGTGCCTGGGTTCGACACGCCGATCCCCGGCCAGCCCACCGCGCTCGGCGTCATCCCGCAGGTCGTGCCACTCAACGAGCAGCTCAATGTGCTCGACGGCAAGATCGCCGAGAAGCACGTCATCGATGCGTTTGGCGGCATCTGGTTCGCCTCGCCGGAAGACAAGGGGCTGGTGATCACCTCCGAGCCCGGACAGGTCATTTACTCGAAGGCGATGGGCCGCCGTGGTGCCGCGTTCGCGCCGTTCCAAGCGACGATGCACCCGCTCGCCGAACCAATCTACCGCGAGCGCGACGTCATGACGAACAAGGTCATGGTCGTCTCGGGACTCTCGGCGTTGGACCTCTCGCAGAAGCCGCAGGGGGTTACCTCTGGGCGCGCGCTCCTCGTCACGCAGGAGACGTCCGACTCGGTGCTCATGCCGACGCTCTTCGCCGTCGAGGCGATGCTCGAAGAGTGCGGCCGGCGCGAGCTCGTGATCGCGCAGCAGAAGTACCGCGAGGCGCGGACGATCGCGATCAAGGGGGACGACGGGAAGTATCTCTACCGGAGCTTCACCAACGCCGACCTCCGCGACGGCCACGACGTGCGCGTTCAGGTGGGCTCGAGCTTCCCGTGGAGCAAGAGCGCGCAGTGGGACACGAAGCTCTCGGTCATCGAGGCCGTCCCGCAGCTCGTCTTGAAGCCCGACAACACTGTCGACAAGCAGGCGCTCGCCAAATACTTGGACTCGGGCACGCCGGGGTTGGGGGCGTTCACGTCGGACGAAGACCCGGATCTCATCGAGATTCAGCGCGAGCACGCGATGTTCGAGGCGTTCGATCCGACGAGCGCCGACGGTGAGCACCAGCTCCCGCAGATCGCCTTCTGGCAAAATCACGCGGTGCATCTCGAGCAGCACTACGACTTCATGAAGAAGTCCTACGCGCGCTACCTCCGCTGGTCACCCGCCGCGCAAGCCGCGTTCAAACAGCACATGCAGCTCACGCTCGTGGCGATCGAGCAGAAGGTCGAGGGCATGATGGGGCCGGAGCAGGGTGAGCAAGGTGGGCAAGGCGGTGACGGTGGCGACGCTGCCGGCGGTGCCGTTGGTGCGCCCGTTCCGTCGGGTGGTCCGCCGCCGGCCGCCGGTGGCGCTCCGGGTGGCGCTCCGCCGCTCGTGCCGGGCGGTGGTGGTGGTCCCAAGGGCCCCACGCAACTCAACCGCGGGGACTTCGCCGCGGCGCAAGAGATCTCGAGCTAACTGCGAAGTCCTGATTCACTCTCTTCACGGAATCGATCCATGGCCAAGCTGTCTTCCACCACCGCGACGACCGACGTTCCCGCGACCGACGCGAATCTTCGCGCCGAACAGGACTTCTTGAGCAGCTTCGAAGCGAAGTTGGACGCCGCGGACACGACGGGCGCCACGCCCGCGGCAGGCGAGTCATCCACCGGCACGACGCCGTCCGGCACGACAGCGACCGAAGACCAGGACGCCGACGAGGCGACTGCGGACACTGACGCAACCGATCACGACGACGACGAGGCGGAAGAGGGTGACGAAGGTGACGAGGACGAGGAGGCGGCGGAAGGCGAGGAGGGCGCAGAGCTCGGCGAGGACGAGAGCGCTGAAGCGGCGGGCAAAGAGAAAGAAGGGAAAGAGGGCGAGGAAGAAGAGGTCGACGACGAGACCGCCGCCGACACCGCCGCTGCGAAGGACGTGCAGGACCGGCTCGTCAAGGCGGGCCTCAAGCTCTCGCTCAAGGACATCCCCGCCGAAGCACGCCCGCTCGTGCAGAAGAAGCTCGATCACGCGCAGGCCGCCATCACACGCGTGCTGCAGGAGGCCACGGCGTTCCGCGCCGAGAAGCAGCAGTTCATCGCCGACCAGAAGTTCCGTGACGCCCATCCGGAGCTCGTGATCGCCGAGATGCTCGCGAAGAACCCGGAGCTGAGCGACAAGGTCAACGAGCACATCGAGAAGCTGGCCGACCCGGACAAGAAGAAGCTGTTCGAGATCACGCTCCGCGAAGAGCGCAAGGCCGCGGTCGATTCGGTGCTGGCCGAGGCACGCCAGAGCGAAGTCGTCATGCAGCGCGCGGACGAGATCGAAGCGTACACGCGCCGGGCCTGCGACAAGCTCGGGCTTCCCATCGGGGTCGTCGAGCAGGCGATCGCGTTGGAGATCTTGAACAAGCCGGCCGACGCGCGCGACCTGACGGAGCAGGAGCTGGACACCGTCATCACGCGGCAGGCGCGACTCCTCAAGGGCCACACGCGGGCCACGAACCTGGGGCGCGCGAAGGAAGAGATTCGAGCGCGGACGCGCGATCGTCGCACCACGACGCCCGCCGTGCGCACGGGATCAGGCGTCGCCGCACCGTCGCCGGCGGGGAAGGTCAAACCCAAGAACGACGCGGAGTTCACGGCGATGATGGAGGCCAAGCTCTAGCAGCTCGTCCATCGTTTCACCCGTAGGACCGTAGCACCGCTTCACCGGTAGGACACAACTCAACTCATCAAGCAACCGCCCTGCGCTCTCACGAGCTGCGGGGCTTTTCGTTTTGGAGGATTCTCATGGCTGGTTACGTCCCGACACTGGCAAACTGGGATGCGCTGCTCGAGGAGGATTACGTCAAAGGGCAGATCGTTGGCGCCATCAACCTCGCCACCCCGTTCAAAGATGAACTGAAGCGCGTGGGCACGACCTCGGGTCGTGAGCGCGTGTACGCCGCGAAGGTCGGTGCCTCGCAGGGCCAGGGCGCGCGCGCGGAAGGCGCGACGATGCCCAACTACGGCGCCGGCGAGTACCAGAACGTCAAGGTGCAGTCCAAGTACAACTACGCGCCGTTCAAGATCACCGGCCCGTCCGAGGAGTTCGGCTCCAAGAAAGCGTTTGTCGAGTTCGGGCTCCAGATCCTGCAGGACACGAAGGAAGGTCTGCGCCTGTTCACGGGCCGTCAGTGCTGGGGCGACGGGCAGGGGACGCTCGGCACGACGACGAACAATCAGAACGTCGGCGACACCGTCATCACGGTGCAGAACGCCTACGGCGTCGCGTGGGGCTCGCTGGCCACACTGACCACGTTCCTGTTCAAGCGGAACATGTACGTGCAGTTCGGCAGTGAAGACAACGGCGGGCAGGGCTACAAGATCGCCTCCGTCGGCACGACCACGATCACGCTGGCCTCGGGGTTGGCCAACGCCGTCAACGCGACGGCCAAGGTCTCGATGCTGATGTCGGCGAACAACGAGTTAAACGGCGCGATGGTGTTCGCCTCGACCGCGTCGTTCATGACGACGCTCGGGCTGGGCACGATCTACCACGGCATCGACCGCGCGCTCTTCCCGGAGTGGGAAGGCAACGTGATCAACGCCTCGGCCGCACTGTCGCTCGCGCTCATCCGCACCACGCGGGACGCGATCTACAAGCGCACCGACGACGAAGAGTCGAATCTCATGATCGGTTCGACCGAGATGGCGCGCGACTACGAGGCGCTGCTCGTGGCCGCCCAGCGGTTCACGCCGCCCAACAAGCTGCGCGGCGGACACACGGTCCTCTCGCACGACGGGCTCGACTTCTCGAAGGACTCGAAGGCGCCGATCAAGGCCCTCTTCTTCTTCGACACGTCCAAGCTCGCGTGGATGCAGACGCGCGACCCGCACTGGCTGCAGGACGGCAACGGGATCATGCGTGTCGTGCCGGGGCAGGACGCGAAAGAAGCGCTGCTCCGCTGGTACGCGGAGATCGACTGCCAGGAGCCGCGTCGCAACGCGATTCTCTACAACATCACGACGAGCTGATTCACCGACGCCAACCCACGACGGCGCGGCCAGTTCGTCGCGCCGTCTCGCGCTCTCTTTTTTCTGAGGTTCCAACCATGAGACGGTTCTTTGCAGTCCTGACCCTGCTCGCCGCGGCGTGTGTGTCGCTGCCGCCGCAGGTCGTTCACGCGGAAGTCGCCGTACCGTCGCTGATCGGGCACGCGACGGCGCTCCCGCTCTCCACCGTGTTCGCATCGGACAGCGTCGTGCGCACGGTGCGCCCCGCGTCGCCGCTGCGCACGGCACCCCTCGCCGTCCCCGACTCGACGCAGCGCGCGCCGATGGCCGGGTTGACGAAGATGCTCATCCCGCTCGCGTTCGCGGCCGTCATGGGGGTGACGGTCAAGACGGCGTCCGCGGACAAGGACTCCAAGTTCGCGAGCGATACGGTGCGCGTGCAGCACAACTTCACCGCGGCCGATCTCTTTTACTTCATGCTGAACGGTGTGCTGTCGACGACCGTGGCCACGCAGCCGGCGTGCGCGCGCGCCACCACGGCGTCCCAGGTCAAGACGACCAACGCAACGGTGCTCCGAGAAGCGGGAGCGGCGGTCGCGCTGGCGGCGACCGACAACTACTGGACGCTCACGGGCGGCAATCTCGCGGCGGGGTTCTTCCGCCGATACCTGCTGCTCGACACCGCGGGCGTGGCGAGCGTGCAGGCGAGCACCGACGCGGCCACGAAGGCGGGCTGTCTGTTCGCGTCGATCCCCGCCAACGGGACCGCGATCGTCGGCATCCTCACGATTCAGAACGTGACCAACCCCTTCATCCCCGGGACCACGCTGCTGTCGGCGACGGGCGTGACCGACACGTACATCGACAACCACGACGGCACGCCGTTCCAGGGCTCGCAGGTCACGCCGTAATCCGCACTCCGATCTCTCGCGCGCGGGGCGGGCTCCGTCGGACGCCCCGCGCGCTCACCTCTTGTTGAGGATTTCCTCAGATGATCAATCTCGATACCACGAGTCGAAAGCTGCAGGTCGTGCTCGCGGGGGCCAAGTCGACGGTCGACGCGGCATGGACGGTCAACTTTCAGGATGCGTCCCCGGCCGGCGGCATCGGCGGCGGGCCGCCCACCGCGTTCCAGCAGGAAGCGAACGGCACCACGAACGGCGCCACCGCCGTCGACATGGTCCCGGCCCCGCCCGCCGGCGCGAACCTGGTGCGGAGCGTCACCACGCTCACGTTGTTCAACGCGGACAACGCGGCCATCACGGCGACGATCCGGATCAACGACAACGGCACCACGCGCGTGCTGACGACGATCGTGCTCCAGACGAGCGAGACGCTCGTGTACGAGCAGAACGACGGATTCTACTGCCTCGACATCAACGGCGGGATCAAGTCGCCGGGTGGCGCGACGTCGAGCGCCAGCTCCACCGCGGACTCCAAGGCGGTGCTCGCGAGCTCCGCGACGTCCAGCACGGCGTCGAGCACGACGGTGGCCGAATCGTCCGCCAGCTCGCAGGCGTTGTCGGCGGGCACGCTTGCCTCGGCCGCGAGCTCGCAGGCGGTGAGCGCGGGTGCGACGGCCAGCACGGCGTCGTCCACACAGTCGCTGCAGTTGTCGGCCGGTACCTCGACGACGTTGTCCAAGACCAAGTCCAGCTTCGGGTTCTAAGTGCCGCTCAAGGTTCGGCACTGGACCAGCCTGAATCACTCAGGCATGCACCACGCCGCACGGGCGTGCGCCGAGGCGGAACGTCGCCTCGGCCACGACTCGATGCTGGTGAACGTGGACCACGACGTCGCGTGGGATGAGACGCTCGACGCCGACATTCATGTGTCGCACACCAATTTCCCCGACTCGGTGCGCTCGCGGATCACGCGGTCGCACCGCGTCGTGTTCGTCGGGCACGGCACGCCCGAGCATGTGATGGAGGGCGCGGTCAACGCCGCGGCGGCACCGGGCTACGGCCCACCCGACGGATGGATGCTTCTCCGCCATTGGCTCCGCACCGCCGACGCGGTCGTCACGTTCTGGCCGCGACATCAGGCGATCTATCAAGCGATGGTCCCACGTGAGCGCGTGATCGATTGCGTGCCGATGGGCGTGGACCTCGCCTTTTGGAAAGATGGCGTCGACCACGGCAAGTACGCCGGCACGCCGTCGGTCTGGACGTCTGAGAATCAGCACAACATCAAGTGGGTGTTGGACGTGTTGAACGCGTGGCCGATCGTCACCGAGGCGATCCCCGCCGCACGCCTGCACGCGCACTACATCCCGACCAGCCTGCACCGCTTCCTGATCGATCTCGCCAACTCGAACGGCGCGGCGTTCCGGTCGTACCTGTCGAGCGGCACGTATCCGCACGAGTCGCTCCGGAGCATGTGGAAGTCGTTCGACTTCTTCCTGGGGCCGGTCCGCTACGGCGATCACAACTGCCTCTCGATGCAGGCCGCGGCCGCGGGACTCACGACCATCAGTTACACCGGCAACGAGTACGCCGACTACTGGATCCCCGAGGGCGATCATCGCGAGATGGCCGCCGCACTCGTGCGGATCTTTCGCCGCGAGGTTGAGCCGCGCGCGAACAAGTTGGCCGTCCCCGATCTGTCCGACATGGGTGAAGCACTCGTCCGCATCTACGAGAGGATTCTGTGACGGACATGCCGAGCGGCTCGCCACTCCCCGAACACTACGTCCGCCCCAACTGGCTCACCGAGACCTGTCTCGCGTTCGTTGATCCGACGTCGCGCGTCGGAGCGGGCACCAAGGTGTGGCACTTCGCGCGCGTGCTCCAGCACTGCACCATCGGGATGGACGCGTCGATCGGCGGTGGCGTGGAGGTAGGGCGCGGCACGACGATCGGCAACCGGAGCCGCATCGGCTCAGGCGTCTTCCTGCCGCCCAACAGCGTGATCGGTCGCTCGGTGTTCATCGGGCCCAACGTGACGTTCACGGACGACCGAGAGCCGTGCGTGCCCGAGCCCGGCGACGCGCCCTATCACGCGCAGCCGCCGATCGTCGAGGACGGCGCGGCGATCGGCGCCGGTGCGATCATCCTGCCTGGCGTCCGCATCGGGGCACATGCGCGCGTTGCGGCCGGCGCGGTCGTGACGGAAGACGTGCCCGCGTTCTGTATGGTCGTCGGGCTGCCCGCGCGGATCCGCGCGACGAGCGACCACGAGCACGCGTGGATTCCCCTCAAGCACCAGACCCCCGTGGAGGGCTGACGACAATGGCCATCAAAGCAACGCCGCTCTTCAATCCGGAAGACGAAGCGGCCGCGGTCGTAACGAACGACGCGGCGGACATTCCCGGCATCCCGTCCAACGGCTGTAAGCTCTACATCGGCGTGTCGGGCGACGTGAAGGTCGACATGGCGACGTCGGGCACTGCCATCGTGTTCAAGGCGGTTCCGGTAGGACCGTTCCGCTATATGGTCAGGCGCGTCTACGCGACCCTCACCACGGCCACCAACATCGTCGCCACCTGGTGAGCGGGAGACACTAATGCTCGCTCCCCAGTCCGACGACGAGATTCGCCCCATCGTGGACGAGCTGCGCCTGCTGGACGCGCGGCTGGACGTGCGGTGGAATCCAACGAAGATCGTGACCCAGCCCGGGCGCTATACGGAGCTGGGCAAGCTCATTCCGCCCAAGTACGACGGCCGATGGGAGGTGATCCTCTACGACTCGCCCGATCGCGGCCATGCGGGCTTTCACCCGGAGCGCGGCTACACGGTCCTCGGAACGATCACGGAATACGACCGGCAGGGCGGTGTGTTGTGTTGGGTGTCTGGGGGTGCCTACGCGCCCATCGACGCGCGACTCCTCGAGGTCATGCGGAGCGCCGACGCGCAGAACGTCGAGCAGTATCGGAAGGTGCGTGAACGGTTGTGGGCGGCGCACGACCAGACCGACGTCGACGCGGACAAGCTCGACGAGGGCATGGCGCGCGAAGGGCTCGACCGGAATCACTTCGCGGCCAACTACGCGGGTGGCGTCGGCAATTGGCAGGGGCACGGGGCAGACTTCGCAGCGATGGAGGCGAAGAGCACGAAGGCGGCAGTCGGACGCATCATCCCGGCGCGCCGATAGTCGAACACAGAAACGCAGTCGCAGGGAACAATTCAAAGAACTGGCAACTGCCCCGCGCTCCGATTGGAGTGACGGGGTTTTCCGTTTTCACGAGAGGAGCACCATGGGCAAGAGCAACCCCGGTCCCAACGACTTCCACTTCGCGCCCACCGGCGAGAACGGCACGCTGACCCTGATGCCGGGCTTGGGCGCCGACGAGCCGGACGATCTGACGAAGGAGCAGATGCAGGCCGACGCGCAGGCGAATCGGGATCGGGAAGCCGCGCTCGACCGCGCCGCCGAAGCGATTCGCGACGAAGCCGCGTCGCTCGAGCGGAAGCAGGAGGAGATGGATCGCCGCGAGGACGAGCTCAAGCGTCGCGAGGCGCGGATCCGCGAGCTCGAAGCGGCGGCGAACGCGAACACGGCCAGCAATGAGCCGTCGGCCAAGCGTCGCGCGAGTGCCACCGAACGACCGGAGTAGCGGTGTGCGACATGCTGCCCTCAAGCGCGCGGTCAGAGCCAGCGTCTTCGCGGCGGCCGTGACGATGCTGCCGCCGATGGTGCGCCCGACCATTCCGCCCGGCGTCGTTCCTGGCGAGCGGCAGATTACCTACCAATCGCTTCTCGGCAAACCGTCGCCGGGTGCGAACCCGATCGCGCTGTCCGACATCCCGGGACAGACGACGACGACCAAGAAGTTCCTGCGGTCGACCGGCACCGGATCCGTGGCCGGCACGCCGACGTGGGACACGCTCGTCGCCGCGGACGTCACCGGCGATGTCGCCGCGACGCGAAAGTTCCTCCGGTCGCTGGGCAGCGGGGCGTCGCCCGGGACGACGGTGTGGGATACGCTCACGGCGGCAGATATCGGAGCCGGGTCATTTCCATCCGGATCGTTCACCTTCCCCGGCGCGGTCACCATCACGGGCACCTCGACGCTCGGAAACGTGACCGCGAGCGTCGCGATCCGCGCAACGAATCCGAGTGACGTGAGCGTGCCCAATGCAACACCGACGACGATCTTCAGCGCGCCATCGTTTTTCGCGGTGACTAATTCAATTGGCGACGCCGGCTGCTTCGCGTTCGAGTCGATCGACGGGGCATCGATTGGCGGATTGGGCGTGCTGAAACGCTGCGTGGGTATCTCCGTCGTCGCGTTGCTCGCGAGCAACGGGTCGGGCGTCGCGCTGTCCATGTCAGGCACGGACGTGCAGCTCACGCACACCTCAGGGGCGACGCGGACGTTCCGAGTTCGCCTCGCCCCCGCAATCACCGCCTTCGTCTAGCGAGCATCATGTCATTGCGCATGACCCTCCATCTCACCGCTGCCGACCGGGAACTGCTCGACGGCATTGCCACGCGCCGCGCGCACGCGGCCGAACAGCTCGCCCAGGCAGACCGCGACCTCGTCGTCGCCGGGACCGGCATGGCGACGTCCCGCGGGCTTCGGGGAGTGGACGTCGTCGAGCTCACCGCCGAGGGACTCGTCGTCGAGTTGCCTGCGGACGTTGTCAGCGAGGTCGCCCGTGGCCAGTAGCCTCACCGCAAACCTTGTCCTGGATCTCGCCCGAGGTCGGTCGCCGCATTTGCAGACTGTAACGGTGCCGGACGGCGTGTTGCTCCAAATGGTCCAGACGCGCCAACGCACGCTCCTGCTGCAATTCGGCGGTGCGGTCGACGGCCTGGTGAGCACGTCGGTGTCGATCGCCGCGGTCATCAACGGCACGCTCGTGGGGGTGTCGAACAGGACGCCCGTCTTTGGCACCACGTACCAAGACGGCTACGCCACGCATCAAACGCCGAGTGGCACGCCCTACTGGCTGTTCACCGAACTGCCGATCGCGGGCGACCCGTTCGGACAACACGGTGGCGTTCCCGGATTCCCGTTGCCCAACGATTTTCTCAAGCTTGTGAAGGCTACCTGCGTCGATACGCAAAACGTCGTTCGCCCGCTCGATGTGATTGCCGAGGTGTCGCGTCTCGAGCGCACGCGCCTCGGTGTCGCCACCGCCTTCGTGTCGGGCAATCGGCTGGTGCCGGTACGCCCACTCGCGACCGGAAACGCGACCGACGCATGGACGGCCGTCGTCGCGGTGCAGTTGAGCTATGTCGCACTTCCGACGCTCGCATCGCTCACGGATCCGCTCGTGCTGCCGGCGCCATTGACGGAAGCGCTCATCGCTGGTCTGGCGGAGCAGCTCGCGGCGTTCGTGCCGCGGCTGGCCGGCGCTGAGCAACAACGCGTGTCGCAAGCCGCACGTGCCGCCGAACAAGGATTGTCCGATCTCAGCGTCGACGTCGTCGGTGCTGCCTCTTCCCCGCGCGTTCAGTATCGAGGATAAGCCAGCTATGGCTCCCGTTTTTGGACAGAAGACGTATGGCGTGTGGACGCAAGCGAGCGAAGGTGCGGCGGATTTTGAAACGCGCATGCTGGCCAAGCAGGACACGCTTGGCCTCCTCGTATCGTCCGCGGATAACGGCGGGGTGAACAGCGCGAGCGCACAACTGGTCGCCGATAGCGCCACGGCCGTGGCGCAAGGTGTCGGGCTCACCCTCAAGCCGGGCACGTACCACCTGACCACCAGCGTGACGTTCGCGTGCGGCGTCGTGATTCCCGCGGGCGTGATCTTCCTGCGAGATGCTGGTGTCACGCTGACCTTCAATGGCTGGGTGTTCGCCTCGCGATCCAACCACTTCACCGGGACCGGCAATGTCACCTTCGGGCCGGGCGCGATCGCCATCGCCTATGCGGAGTGGTACGGATTCGGGGCGACTGCGACCGATACCGCGAACGGTGGGGCGATCGACGCCGCGATTCTCTCGAACGCGCCGGAGGTCCTGCTGCCGAGCGGCAGTTACTCCTATTCGGGCAACGGGATCTCGATCGATCGCGCCATCCGGTTCGGCGGCACGGGCTCGTGTGGCGGGGACGGCAACGCGACCGGCAATCCCGGCGCAGCGACGACGAAGCTCACCTACACCGGGACCGGTGTCGGTCTGACGTTGGTCGGAAGCGGGACGGAGGGGAAGGAAAACCTCCATGTGCACGATCTCTCGCTATGGGGAACGGCGAGTGCCGCGGGCGGTGTGCAGCTGGGATCGAGCGTACTGGTGACGAAAGGCTCATGCAAGAACCTGCATATCCGCGGGTTCACTAAGGTGGGTGCGTGGGGCTATCGCTACGCGAAGGTGCTGTCGTGGGTGAGCCAGAACGTCTACTGCCAGGCGAACTACGACGGATTCGCCAACCTCTCAGGCGACGTGGCGACGACCATCTACGAGGCCAATTGCATGTCGCGGTCAAACGTGCGGTTCGGCCGGTACATCGCTGGATTCTTCGAGACCGGGCAATTCGATCGACCGCTGGCCGAGGGCAACGGCGATGCCGCGTGGTGCTTCGAAGGGAACGGCATTCACGATGTCGACATCGACAACAACCACAGCGAGGCGAACAACGGCACCAGCGGCACCGCGCCGCTCCAGATCGGCCTGAACGCCAATAGTGGTGGGACCGGCGTGAGTAGCACGATTCGTTTTTGGGGTGGCGGATTCTATGACGCGGTTGCTGGCCGGACGGTCGACTCCGACTACGCGAGCGCCGTCGCATTTCATGATGTGAGCTGGACATCGACGGTCGCAGGCGCGTGGCGGGCAACGGCACACACGAAAGACTGCTCGTACAACCATCAATCCGCCACGATCTACGAGGGCATGGTAGCGGGCAACACGCCAGACGGTGTCGCCGTGCTCGCCCAAGGCTCCCACGGGTTCGAGCGGTTCACGTTGGCGGGCGCCGGTGCCACCAAGAGTGTCGGGTTTGCGGGCACCGTGCTGCTCACCGACCTCACCAACGACCGCGTCGCGCTCGTTCGTTTCGCCGTCAATCGCCATGTCGCGCAGATCCTCAACGACGTGGACGCGTTCTGTCATGTCGGTAGCGGCAACGCCGGCACGGTCAACCTCGACTACTCCAGCGGGTTCTTCATTCAGAACAGCACCGCCGGGAGCATTGATTTCATGGCGGAAGTGATCAGTAACCGGCACCTGTAGCACGTCGAAGCGCTGTCTCGTTCCACCGCACGCTAGGCACGACGCAGGACCACAATTCCGCGCACCACGCATCCGCCTCGCGCCCATCCGGGTTGCGGGGCTTTTCGTTCTCCGGAGATGACGCATGGCGACGACCCTCCAGCAGATCATTGAGTCGGGCATCGCGCGCTCGACGGCGAATGACCCGGGCAAACTCACGGTCGACGGCGAATTGATCCCGCTCGTGAATCGGAAGTACCAGTCGATCTTCGCGCGCATGTCGCTGCAGGGCGGCGACAATCTCCTCGCCAAGACGACGCTCACGTTTGCGTCCTCGCCACCGTTCGTGACGCTACCGACCGACATCGTCGACATCATCCGCTTTGAGCTGGCGGGTGGCGGACGAACGTATCTCGTGCCCGTGCGCGACAAGGATCGCACGTGGGTCTTGGCGCCGGCGGTCTACCGCCAGGGCAACACCATCGTGTCGCTCGCGCGCGCCGGCGATCCGGCCGCCGGGGATGTGTGGACGCTCTTCTACAAAGACGCGCCGGCCACGCTGTCGGCGTTGGCCAGCACGCTCGATACGCGCTACCCGGTGCGGTACGAAAACGCGCTCGTCGTCGAGGTCGCGCTGTACATGGCGGTGAAGGACGAAAACCGCTCGCCGGAGCGCATCGTGGCATTGCAGCGGGAGCTCGACACCGAGAACAAGATGATCGACCTCTTGATCGGCGGGTCCGACTCGGCGGAGAGCACGCCGCATCCGACCGCGGGCTCGGCGGCGAATACCTGATGGCGGACATCTTGAGCGTTCCCTCCTTCGGCGGGGGCGTTGTGCTCGAGGGCTCCGCTGACGCGCAGCGCACCGACGAGGTGCAGGCGGCCGACAGTTACGACATCGGCCCGCGGGGGCAACTCGTGGCGGCGTCGGATAAGTCGAACTTCTTCAACGTGCAGGACGGGGCCACACACCCGCTCACGCAACTCTACGGCATGGATGCCGCGCAGGTCCCTCAAGGGTCGTTCCTCATCGCCATCGGGGATTTCAGCGGCAACACGTATATCAGTACGATCAACATCGACGGGTCATCGCCCGGCGGAACGAGTACTGGCGCTGTGCTGGTCGGCGGGATCTCGGCGACCTTCGCCGAGTTCCCCTTCACCGGCGTTGTGGACGGGAAACAGAAGCGCGTCGTCTTGATTTGCTTGGGCGCGCGAAGCGGGCAGAACCCGCGCCAGGCGGCCGGGCTCTATGCCCTCGTGTACGATCAGGCCGGCCCAAGCTACGCGCTCCAGTCCATCGTGCACTATGACGCATTGGGGACCGGCACGAACGGCGAGTTCCCGGGAGGCACCCGCGCGGCGCAACTCTATCCGCGCGGCGTGATCGCGTACAATAATTTCGCGTTTCTCTGGGGCTTCGACAATCACGACGCCACGAATGGCGACGGCCCCAACCGGTTGATGTTCTCGAACCTCGGGAATCCGCTCAAGTACGGCCTCGACCCCGCTCCATTGCCAGCCGTCGAAGCGGATCGCGCGTTCACGGACTCGGACGCCTTCACGATCGGCGGCGCGGGCGAAGTCATTCGCGCGGGTTGCGTGTGGGACGGCAAGTTGTGGCTCGGGACGAACCAAGGACTCCACTACGTGGCCGGTTTCGGGCGTGAGAGTTTCCTCACGAACGGCGCGCTCCCGACCGCCGGCTCCAAGAACGTCATCGGACCCCACTGTTTGATCGAAGGGCCGGACCGTCTGCTGCATGGGGTGTCGGACGAGGGCCACTGGATTTTCAACGGGGGCACGACAGATCCCGTGTTCCTGAAGCTCCACAACTTTGCGGGGAAGTCGCCCGGCTACTTCGATCAGGTGTGGTCCGACCCCTCGCAAGCGGCCGGGTTCCCGGGCAAGACGAATCAGGATCTCGTGTGGATGCTCTCGGTGCCAGAGCTCATGCAGGTGTGGATCGTCATCCCCTTCTGTTCGATCGCGAACGGCTACGGGCAGGGCACGGACACGATCATCATCAAGTATCACTGTCTCACCGGTGGGTACACGCGGCAATTGTTCCCGAACATGACCATGGCGCACGGGGTCCTGTACCGCCGCGACCAGACCGGGCCGGTGCAGACGTTTGTGTGCGGCACGAATCTCTCCACGAACCTGATTCGCTACGGTTACCGGGCGTCGGGCGCGGCGAGTCCGGTCATGTGCTCAGTGCTCCCCGACGCCACGCTCGGCGAGTACGCGCCGCACGGGCCCGATGGCGTCGGTGTGAGCCGGAAGCTCTATCTCACGCTCTCGTGGGAATCGTCGTCGCTCCCGCTCGTGTTCACCGTGACGCCGACGGTGGATCAAAAGCCCGCGGGGCCGGCGATCGTGCTCACCATCGGCGCCGTTGCGCCCGTAGGTCCGTTGGACGGCGATACATGGGTCGACACCTCGGGCACCGACACGAACTTGGGCAACGGCACGGCGGGATCGTTCACGCCGGCGAGCCCTGCCGATTTCATCGTCAAGCGCTGGGCAGCGGGTCGCGCGAAGTGGGATTACATGCCCGTGGGCGGCGAGCAGGGAACGCGCATGTCGGTGCCGATCGCCTACACGCCGCACCGCGGGTCGCGCGTCAAGTATCGCGTGCAGTGTACGTCGGCTGCCGGGCGATTTCAGATCGAAGGCGTCGGGCTCGAGCCGACCACTATCCGGAGCGATCGATGAGACACGCGTCACCCATGACCGAGCACTTCGCGCGCCCGACCTCGTCACGCGGCTTCCTGCCGCTCATCATGGCCGCGCTCGGCGTCGGCCGCGCGATCACCGGAGCGATCCAAGGAAATCAGCAAAAACAGCGGACCAAGGGCTACATCAACTCGCAGTACGGTCTCGCGTCCGAACGGCTCAACACGAACCAAAGGAACGCGGGGGAAAGCGAGCGAGAGTCGCTCAACGCCCGCGGGTTGCTCGGCGGCGGCGTGGGGCCGGTCCACGCCGCGCTCGCGAGCGGGGCGATGCCGGGAGCGACCGACCTCGCGGGCGGCGCCCTCGCCCAGCAGGCACGCCAGTTTCAGCTCGAGCGCAGCGATCTCGATACGCAGCACGACTATGCGCTCAAAGAGAACAACGCCAACTATATCAATACGCTCATCGGCTCCGCCGCGAGCGGCATCGGCTCGGCAGCCAGCTTGTACGGAGACGTCAAGGGACTGCAGGACGCGAACGCGGCCGGCGATGCCGCATCGGTTGATCGCATCGGGTCACAGCCCATCCCTGGGGTGCAAGTCACGCCTTCCAGTTCTGGTTCCGTCATCCGCACCGCGATGAACGCGCCCCGAGCCCAGCCCGACCCCCTCGCGACAAACTCATGGGGCGGAATTCACCCGACCGATCCACTGAACCACCCATCGTCGAACTGGTACACCGGAAAAAAGACGACAACGGCGCTCGGACAGCCGAACGCGATGTTCAACACGAGCAGCGAGGTTGGATAACATGCCGTACACAGCGCAACCGCAATCGTTGTACGGAAACGTCGGCGGGCCACGGCCCCCGACCACGCAGATCGACATTGCCGGTGCGCTCGATGCACTCGGCCAGAGCACGGGGTCGATCATTCACGCCACGATGCTGCGGAAGCAGGCGGAGAACGCTCGGCAGCGCCAAGCGATGCTCGACGCGATCAATGCGCAAGACCGCCAATACCAGCGCTCGCGTGACGCCGTCGCTGACCAGCACCATGCGACTGAGCAGGCCTTCAAGGTGAAAACGGCCGACCAGGCGCACGAGCTCAAAATGCGCGAGCTCGGCATCACGCCCGCGCATACGGAGACGCAACCTACGGTCGACATGGTCCCGACCGGGGAGCAGACACCAATCACGCCGCTCAACCCGCTGCCGCCGATCCACCAGGCGATGAGTGGTGGCGATGCGATGCCGCCGGTTGCAATCACGCCGGCCGGCGCGTCGGACGCCGCGCAGTCCCAGCAACCCGCGCAGCTCGTGCGACCCGCAATGCCCGTGATCGCTCCAGCGACGACGCCAACGTATCGCCCGACAGCCGGGAACAAACTTCTCCACGTGCCCGAAAGCTACAACTATGACGATTCGCTCGCGGGCCGCGCGAAGCTGCAAGACCGCGAACGGAAGGTCGGCGATTACGTCGGAGCCGGACTTTCGCCCGAACAGGCGCGCGTCGCCGTTGATGATCCTTCCATCGCGGGAAACCTGCTCGGCGCGACGCCCCACGTCGCCCACGTGCAAGGAAAAGATGGCGTGTGGCACGTGCTTGATTTGAAAACTGGCAAGTCGACGCCGGTCACTGGGCCAGACGGCAAGCCACTCGTCGGGAAGGAGCCCGCCGACCATTTCGTCTTTCCGACCGGAACGGATGCCAGTGGGAATCCCGTTGTGCTGCGCGGGAACACGAAGACGGGAGCGCTCGGTCAGACCGGCCAGGCCGCAAAACCCGTCGGCGGCGCGAGCGCAGGGTTGACGGAGGCGCGTCTCAAGACGGCGACCAATCAAGCGCAGTCCGCCAACACGACCATGACCCAGTTCGAAAACGAGATGCTCGCTGACAAACGGACCATCTCCGCATCGAGCAGCGCGCTCGCGAAGATCGCGCTCACCGGCGGACCGACCGCGTCGTCCGTGGCTGAGGCGACGTTGAATCGGATGGACCCAAAGGTGGCGGAGTACGTGCGCGCCGCCAAGGCGATTTCCGTGGCCGAGCGGCTGATCTCACCTCGCGGTGGCTCAAACGCGATGGCGCATGCGGAGGGGGTGTTGAGCGGCGTCGGGCCAGCCGCGACGCCGGGGCTGATTCAGCAGGCGCGCGCGTATCGCGGCGCGTTGGTCAGCGGGCTGTCAAAGCCCGGGGCGAGCGGAACGGCCGCCGTCGCGGGGCCGGCATCCGCACCGGCATCCGCACCGGCGACGGCCCAGACGCCGCCGAGCTCGAGCGGTGCCGTGACTGATACAATGAGCGATCCGTTCTCCAAGTACGGCCTCAAGCGGGTCAAGCCATGACCGCGCCTGGCCTCCCGCTTCAGCAGTCCGGCGACATCGACCTTCGCGATCCGAAACCACAGCAACCGGTTGCCGCCACCGCGCCCGCGCCGACCGACACGTTGCGCGACTTCGCGAAGTTGTCCGCGGCGCAACAAAAGCGCATTCGCGCCAACGTGCAGATCATGCAGACGAAAGGAGCGCACCCGGACGAGATCGACAGCTACCTGTCGACGCATGAGCGCTTGCGGCCGGTCGCGGGGTGGACAGCGCCGACCCCGGCGCCAGCGAGCACTGCACCGAGTCCGGCGCCGAGCAGCGCACCGTCCGGGATTCCACGATTGCTCAAGCCGGGCGCACCGACGCGGTACGATGGCAGCGCGGTAACGCGGGGGTTTCCTGACGCGGTGCTTCACGGCGCGTCATTTGGATTGTCTGATGAGATTGGTGGTGCCGCCAATGCTGTCGGCGATGCGCTGAAGGCTAAGGTCAGAGGCGGCGAATTCGGCTCGACCTTCTCGAAAGCGTATGATGCAAACGTCACCGCCGAGCGCGCCGCGTTGGACGAGTACGCGAAGGAGCATCCCGTCGCGAACGCCGCAGGAGAGATCCTCGGCAGCGTGGCCACGCTCCCCTTCGTCGGTGCGCGAGCGCTGGGCGGCGCAGCCCGGGCGGCGCAAGTGGCGAAAGCCGCCGAAGCGGCGGGCGAGGTCGCGAGCGCCACGCGCGCGGCACGCCTCGGACGCGCCGCGGTGCAGGGCGCAAAAGTCGGCGCGCTGTTCGGGGCCGGCAACAGTGAAGGCGGAGTCACGGATCGCGCGGAAGGCGCCGTCAAAGGCGGCGCGACGGGCGCGTTGGTCGGCGCGGCCTCCGAACCGGTCGTGGCCGGGGCCGGGTACGTCGCGCGAAAACTCGGCGTGCCCACGGCCTTGAACAAGGTGGCGACGGCTGCCGCGAACACGCTGCCGGCCGAGAGCAAACCGCAAGTGCTGCTGCGCCGCATCGCGTCGGCGACCGGTGCGGAAGGCGAGGCGAACCGCGAGGTCGCCTCGCGCGTGGCGATGGACAAGAGCGCAGGGCACACGCCGGCCGAGTTGCCCCCTGAGGTTCCGGGGATCGCACTCGACCGCGGCGGCCCGAACGTCGTCGGGCTGGCCGAAAACATCGCGAACCGTCCCGGCGCCGGCAAATCGGCGCTGGTCAAGACGCTCACCGATCGCCAGGCGCTGATGCGGCCGGCGGTGACTGCGGCGTTCGATCAGGGAACCGGCACCACCGCCGAGGATGGCCACGCGTTGTTGCAACGGCTCGCGGACGAACACGGCGCCAGACAAAGCGCTACCCAGGTGACCGCCGCCGTCGCCAAAGACGCGAAGGGCGCGGTTCCGGCCGCGCCGAATCACGCCTCGGCGTGGGAACAGGAGACCAGCGGCACCTCGAATGCGATCGCTGCGCTTCGCGCACACGTCGACGAGCGATCCTCGGAGGCGGCGCGGCTCTATGGCGAGGCGCGCGCCACGACGGCTGGGCAACCGGTCCAATCAGAAACATTGGACAAGGTCCTCGAGACGCCGGCTGGCAAGGCCGCTTACTCGTGGGCGCTCGCGCAGAAGTCCAACCGCGGCAGTGCGCTCGCAACCGTGCCGGGCAAGGAAATCGTGCCGCAAGAGCTGAGCGCGGAGGAATGGGCGACGACGCAGCAGCGCGCGAAAGACCGTGGTATGCCAGTTCCCTCATTCGGCCGCGGAGCGGACCAGTCGGTCCCCGATCCCGAAACGCTGCACTACATGAAGCAGCATCTCGCGCGAACGGCGCGGTTGGGCGTCAACGACGGTGCACAGGGGACGATCGCCACCCAGGCGCAGGGTGCATTGGGGCTCTGGTCAAATATTCGGAACGAACTGCCCGACGCCTGGCGTGCGGCGGACGATGCCTACGCCTCGAAGTCGCGGACGATCGACCATCTGAATCTCGGGCGAGACATTCTCCGAACGCAGCTCAACCCAGTGGGCAAAAAGGCGTTGTATACCTCGCTCGACGCGGTTGAGCAGCGAGTGGCCAAGGCCGATCCCATCGACCAGCATGCCTTCCGCGTCGGCGCGCAGTCCGCCATGCGCGACCTCTTTCAGGGCGGCATTTCGAAAAATCAACTCGCGCAGCTCGCCGATCCAAAGTCGGCGTTCGCGCGGCGTGTCGCGTTGGCGACCGGCGACCAAGACGCCCCGGCCCGTCTCTCGAAAGCGCTCGCCCCGCGACTGCAGCAGATCCCGGCGCCGCCGCCGATCGCCGCCCCATCCGCTGAATCGCAAGCGGCCGCGCGCGGACTCGACGTGCTTCGCCACGGCGAAACAGCGCCAAGCACCGCTCCCGGGCGCAGTCTCGCGGTACTGTCGAGCGCGAAAACAGCGATGCCCCCCAGCGAGCAGGCAGCGCTCCAACGTGGGGCGGCGCAGGCCGTTCGTGGCGAATGGGAGGGGGCGCCCGCAAAGCTTCGCACGCCGGGGTCCGTGTTCGCGGCATCGCCTGAGCGGGTCGAGCAGGTGGGTCATGCGTTCCCGACGCCAGCGGCGGCGAGCGATTTTCAGCAAACCGTCAAGGCGTGGGACGCGTTGCAAGGTCGGCTGGATCAGATCCTCGGCAACTCCCGCACGGCCGCGCGAGGCGCGGAAGAGGCTGCGCGCGACAAGACATCAGGCAGCGTCGTGCGCCACGCACTGCACGGAAATTTCGGGTCGGCGGTCGGAGCGCTGGTGGGTGGCGCCTCGAAGGACGCGACGAACGCGCTTCGTCAAAAAACCGATGCCGAGATCGCGAAGATTTTGGCGAGTCCAGACGCGTCCGCGCTCGACAAAGCCGAAGCGGCGGCGCGGGTGCATGGCGCAATGAAGGAGTTGTTACAGCGGTTCGGTGCGCAGCAGGCGGCGCATGCGGTGACGGGCGGCGAGAGGCGCTAATGAATTCTGCGAGCTGCTTCCCACAGATCGTAGGCGCCGATTGTTCCGAATATGAATATCAACCACCGCAGTGGGTGGCTCCACGGCTTGACGCCGCGGCCGACCATCCAGCTCCACCATCCGGAGGCGGCGAATATCACGACTGCCAAGGTAGCGCAGATCAGTCGGACGAGGCGATCGGCAGGGACAAGCACCCTGTAGCCTACCCGCGCTCAGTGCGTTGCGGAAGCCGCCGACTGAAAACGCCCGGCAGCTTTCGCCACCGAGCGTCTCAGTCCTGCCAAGCCGTGCCCAGCCATGCCGCGCCATGCCAAACCGGGCCGCGCCATGCCCCGCCTTGCCTCGCCTGCCATGAAGGTGACCGCAGTAGAACTTCAGGGCCGGTCACGCCGCCCGTCGTGCTATATGAGAGATACAACCCCATGAGCAATCGTCAAGTCTCCGCGTCGCCCGGCACCTCGATGTCGAGCTGGTCCACCGCCGCGAACACGGCCGCGAGCTCCTGCAGGCGCGAGTACCGCGACCGCCACGACTGGATCTCGCGCAGGGCGCTGCCGAGCAATTGCTCGCGCATGGCGGGGCTGCTCATCGCCACGCCCACCGAGGTATATGCCCGGCCCTTCTCGCCGTCCTCGCGCACGACCGCCACGAAGGCCCGAACGGGCACACGGCGATCTTCCGCGACCGCAATCGTGATCGAGCGCAGTACGAGCCGCGCTTGGTCCAGCCGATACTTCACCGCGGCGGCGGTGTCGTCCCACTCGAAGCACGGATGCAACGGCGAGTGTTCGTCCTGCGCGTCGTCAACGAGTAACTCCGGGGTCACACTTCCAGCATTCACCGTGCGAATCGTTTCGATGCGTTCGCCGACCGCCTGGGCCGACGCTTCGATGCGCGAGCCCTGCGCCCAATCGTACAGGAGCGGTCGCGGGTGTGATTTCTTTTTCATAGTGTCCTCATCCGACGTGAAACCGACCGAACGATCCGTCCTTCTGCGGTCTCCATTCGCCGGCGCCGATCGCGAAGCCGCCGAGCGTGAACAGGTGCGCGATTTGTTCGGCGGACAACACGGACGCGTTGTAGAGGATGGTCAGTCGCGCAGACCATTCGCGGAATTCGCCTCGAAAACGAATGTCGGCGGAATTCATCACCCGAACCATGTCTTCGCGCGGCGTGGGCACGCCGTTGATCTGCACCATGTCGCCATCGATGTGAAACGCGCCCCTCGCTTCAACTTTTGTGATTCCTTGCACGTGCGAGCAGGCATCGACCGCCGCGCTCTTGAAGGCGACGGCCGGGAAGCCGAAGCGCATCTTCGTCACGTCGCGCTCCGGATGGTCCTTGATGACGTACAGCGAGGACCAATAATCGGCCTCGGGGTCGCGCGTCTCGCGGGCCTGCTTCGCCTTTTTCATTTGCCGATCGAGCATGGCTCGTTTGGCCTTCTCGCTCCACGCATGACAGATCAGCGGCGAATCACCGACGAGCGTCAGCTGCATCCGCTCGATCTGCATGGCGGGCAGGGTGATGGCGGTCGCGGTGGCTGTATCGGTTTTGCTCTTTTTCGTCGCCATGGCTCATCCTTCCAGGGCGAGCAGCGAGGTGGCCGCGGCCGCGCGTTCGACCCACGCGATCTCGTCGGCGTAGTCCGCCACGACCGTGACTGCGCTCGCTACGCGCCGCAGGGCGGCGAGGCTCGAGATCGTGAACGCGATGGAGTCTTCGCCGGCGACGTGGACGTCAACGGCGATCGCCGGCCGGCGCGTTCCGCCGATCGCGAAGCTGACGTTCGCTCGGGCCTCGTGGGCCAACGCGCTGAGGGTTTCCGTTTTCCATGCGGTGACGTTCGCCGGGGTCACCGCGGCGGGGCGCGGTCGAGCGCGGCGTGGTCGTGTCGTCGGGTTAGGCATCCTGTCTCCGATGTTGTCCGCCGGGCCGACCGCCGGTATACTCCGGGGGCGGGCCCTGCGGGGTTCGTGGCGGGGCCGTCGGCAACTCTTCTCAGGGGGCGCCGGCGGTCCCGTTTTGCTTGTGCCGGAAGTATAAAGCAAGCTGTATATGCTGTCAAGCCTCCTTTATATCTATCTTGCTTTATAATTCCTTGGACCCTATGTTCACGGTATGCTTCCGTGCATGGCCTCTCGATTTCGTCTGAAGGAGCTGCTCGAAACGCACGACCCGCCGATCAGCCAAAGCGAGTTGGCGCGGCTCTCGGGCGTGTCGTTCATGACAGTGAACGGCATCGTGAACAACCGAACGAAGCAGGTGTCGCTCAATACACTCGACGCTCTCTCGCGCCCGCTCGGCTGCAAGCCCGGCGACCTGATAGAACGGGTGCCCGAAGAGACGAAACGCCGGAAGGGGAAATAGCATGACCGACCAATCCACGCTCGGCGCGCGGATCAAGCTCGCGATGGCGGCGTTCGCGGTGCGCCAGCCGGGGAAACGCACCTCCCACGCCGCTTACGGCGCGGCCGTTGCGAGCGTCGAAGGGGTGCAGCCGTATGCTGCGGACACGGTGTACGACTGGTTGTGCAATGCCGCCGTGCCGTCGTATGCCACGATGGGGGCGATCGCGGAGTTGGCTGGGCGAGCGACGGACGCGCAGCTCGGCCAACTCCTGTACGGCGACGAGCAGGCCATTCATGGCTTGAATGAAGCGGACTACCGGCGGTTTCATCGCGTGGGGTAAGGACGTCGATTGGAGCGCAGCGCAGGGCACAACCCGAATTCACTTGCCACCCGGCCCGCCTCTCACGACGAGAGGGCGGGCCTTTCTTCGCGCAGAGGTTACGATGCTAATCGGATCGGTCGGACGGTGGCACGGCTCACTTGGACCGCGCGCACCACAGGAATCGGTGAGGAGCGCCCTGGCTGAGATCGAGACCGCCATCGCACGAATCGACGATGAGATGCGCGATCGGCGAACCATGCTGCGCGAATACCGCCGACACCGCGCCGTGCTTCAACGTCGGCTCAAGAAGTTCCGGGGAGCGTCCACATGAGCAAGATTCCTCGACTGCAGCCCGGCGGCACGGCGGCGCAACGGCGCGAGCGACAGGCAACGACGGGAGCGACGTCGTCAGCGGAAGCCGCGCCGACGCCGACGGGGCCCGACGCGTCTGCCCGTGTCGGCGCGATGCGCGCCTTTGTCGACCGGTATTTCGAGCGGTACAACGCCGGCACCACAAAACGCGCGGCATTGGCGTATGTCGATCATCTTGAGAACGGCGGAGCGGTGTGGCTCTCGATGGCCGGCGCCATGTCGACAGCGGCGATCGGACGAAGCGTTGCTGAGCTGATTCGGCAGGATAAGGTCCACGCAATTGTCTGCACGGGTGCCAACCTCGAGGAGGACCTCTTCCTGTTGTGCGGCGCGAAGCGCTATGTCGACCTGTCCGACTATCGCGACATGACGCCAGCGGACGATGAGAAGCTCCGTGAGGAAGGGATCAATCGTGTCACGGACACGGGTTTCCCAGATACGGAGGTCATCGAGCCGGTGGTCGACGCGATCGAAGCGCTGTGGAAAGCCGCCGACAGGGCCGGCGAGGCGAAGTTCCCGCATGAGTATCTCTATGAGGTGCTCAAGAGCGGAGCACTGAAGGCGCGGTATGAGGCGCCGTCAGAGGACTCGTGGCTTCTCGCCGCTGCGGAAAAGAGTCTCCCGATGTTCGTGCCCGGGTGGGAAGACTCGACGCTCGGCAACGCGTTCGTCGCCGCCACGATGCGCGGTGACATTGACGACGTCAGCATCGTGCGCTCGGGGCTCGAGGGCTTTCGATTCTTCGCCGAGTGGTATGCGACCACGTCGACGGAAGGCGGGAAGGAACGGCCGATGGGCATGGTGCAAATTGGCGGCGGGATCGCCGGGGACGCGCCGATCTGCGCGGTGCCGATGCTTCGTTTAGAGCTGAAACGCGACGACGTGCCGTTGCTGGCGTTTTTCTGCCAGATCACCGACGCGACGGAGTCCTACGGCGGTTACAGCGGTGCGCCGCCGACGGAAAAGATCAGTTGGGGGAAGCTCGATACGGACACGAAGTACTTCGACATTCATTCAGATGCGACAATCGTCTTCCCGCTGATGGCGGCGATCGTTCTCGGGCTCTGAAGGCCGATTGTCGACATACCGATAACCGATAACTGCTGTACGCCAACCGGCCTGCCCTCGACGGGGCGGGCTTTTTCATACGCAGGAGGATGGAGATGCCGGACTCGAAGATCGTGGGAGACATCGCGGTTGTGGCGCTTGTTGCCGCCAAGGCCGTGTACGACGTATTCGGCGGGAAGCGCCGCGACCGCCGACATACCGCCGCGCTCGATGGCCGGTTTGCGACGCTCGAGTTGTCGCTCGAGCAGCGGTTCAACGGCGTCTCGATCGGCATGGAACGTTTGGGCAGCGACATCCGCGAAGTGCGCGCGTTCGTCGTCGGCCCCGATGGCGAGAATGGCATCCGCGGCGATCTGCGCGAAGTCAAGGAGCGCGTCAAGGCGATCGAGGAGCGGGAGCTCGGAGACCGTCGCGTCGGAGCCTATGACAGGAGGGGACCATGACCGCGCACCTGCGCCAGCTCGTCGAAGATGAAAAGCAAAAACTCTCGGCGGCGCGCGTCGGGCTCTGGATCACCGTGGTGCTGGCCCTCGCCACGGTCGGCGTCGACGTCGCGCTCACACTCGGCCGCGCGAAGGCGTTGATCCCGAACACGGTGTACGGCCTCGAGGGGACGATGTTCACCGTCTTCGCATCGTGGGCCGCGGGCCCGCGCATCGCGCAGTATCTCGGGCCGCAGGTCGGACAGGTGGCCGCCGGTCTCGCCTCGGCGGTGCGCGATGCGCGTTTGCCGAGCAAGCACGACGACGAGCGCGGTGACCCGCAATGACGATCGAGCTGCTCACGCCGGTGCGCTTCGTCGGCTCGCGGAATTGCTACGACGCTCGGCCGCTCGGTCAGCGCCGAGGGATCATGTTGCATTTCGACGACAGCTCGAACGACACGTCGGCCGAGGAGTGGTTTCACGACCCCGCGTGCCACGTGAGCTACAACCGCCTGTACCTCGACACCGGCGACGTCGTGCAGATCACGCCGAGCTTGGAGTCGGCCGCCTGGCACGCCGGCGTGTGTGTGACGCCGAACGCGAATCGCGTGTTCTATGGCCTCTCGGCCGCGACGGACACGCGGACGCCGGCGACGACGAAGCAGCTCGAAGCGATCGCGCACGACTGCGCAGCGCTCTTCCTCCTTAACAAATGGCCGGCAACCGACGTGACGGTGCGGATCGTCGGCCACGAAGACGAGGCGTGCTTCGCGTCGGGGAAGCTCGGGCGGAAGATCGACCCGACGGGAATCCACCCGGACCGTCCCATTCTCTCGAAGGTCGCCGTGCGTCACCGCGTCCTCGAACTTCTCGGAGCACTCGAATGAATCTCCCCGTCAATCTTCCCACGAACGCGCGCGCGCGCTGGGCGATCGCCGTCGGCGCCGCGCTTGTCCTGCTCTTCGTCGTCGAGCACTTCCGCGATGCGGGCAAGGATCACGAGCTGGTGACGCTGCACCAGGCGATCGCCGCGGACTCCACGGTGCGCACCGCCGCGGTGGCCACCACGACCGCCGCGGCCGCGGTGCTCGACACATCGGCGCGCGCGGCGGCTCGTGCTGACACCCTGTGGCGCAGCGCGGTGACGCGTGCGAAAACCCGTGTCGATACGATCCTCGTGAGCACGATGCCGGATACGGTGAAGATCCGCGAGCTCGTGCAGGTGGATGCCGCGTTAATCGTCGCCGGCAACGCGCTCGCCGATACGACGCGGCAGCTCCGCGCCGCGGCCGTGGACTTCCATGCGAAGGTGGACATCGAGCGCGCGGCCTGGACGAAGGAGCGCCGCGATCTCGCGCACGCGCTCGACGTGAGCGAGTCGCGCCATCGGCACTGGGGACTCGGCGTGACGATCGGCCCGACGATCGTTCGCGATCCCGCCGGCGTCGTGCGCGCCGGACCGATCGGCGCGACGGTCGGCCTCACCTACCGTTGGTAGCCACTGGTAGCCACTGGTAGCCACTGGTAGCTAGTCCTCCGGGAGCTCGCCAATCACGCTGAGGCAGCCATCGCGCGAGCAATGCCCGGTCGCCTTCCCCAGGGCCTCGCTGATCGTGTAGTGCAGCGGAGCGCGGCAGACAGGGCAGGGGATCGTGCCGTGTGGCTGGCCCCACGAGCGATGATCGGCCGCGATCATCCGGAGCGCGCGCTGGACGGTGGCCGCGCGATCGCGCTGTCGCGTCTCCTCAGCTGGGGCTTTGCGGTTCATGACCGTGTCTTTCGAGGATGATGCGGAGGTTCATCTCATCACCGAGATCGGAAGCGCGTTGTCGGGGCTGTCGCGTACCAAAACTCGGCGACTTCGGTGAGGGCGAAGATCGCACTCATCCTTACGGGGCGACGATCATCGACGATCCAGACCACGACCTCGTGTTTCCCGCAAAGAACAGAGACCGCTTGGTCGGTGAACGCGCTATCGCCGTTGGTCGTTGTATCCACTCGGCATTTATTCACCGAGGTCGTGTCTCCGAGTTGCGATAGAGCGCGAACGACTTGCTCGATCGCGCTGTGGGCATCCGCGGGATCATTCGCGCTCCAATATCGCCAGAGCGTTGTAACCCTACCACGCTCGAATGTGAACCCGCCAAGGGCCGTGCGGCGCCCGTCTCCTTTCGAACGGATCAGCCACGAGTCCGAAGTGTCGTCGACGCTGTCTAGCTGTAACCGCCCCGCAAGGTGCGCCAGCGTCGCGAGGCGCTCGTCCCCTACTCCGACGGTGATGCCGACAAGCGTGATGCGTCCGTCTTCAGACGGGCGCTGACCGCTGGGACGCGACTGTGCTTGCGCGTGAAGAGGCATCGCAAAAACGAGCGCTGTCACAAAACACCGAAATTGTGTCATAGATCACAGTTTTTCCCAAGAACACGCCGTGAGATGGAGATTAGGCCGCTTTAATAAACGCATGCTTGCGGATGCTTCACGGGTTCAGTACACTAGCGGCCCCGTCTATTCTGCTCGTCTCCATGACCCACCGAGGCCGATGATGGCCCGCAGCTCCCTTCCGTTTCCCATCGAAGCCGTCCGCCCAGACATCGGGTTTTTTACGGCCGACGCCGCACCTGGCGAAGTCGGGTTGATTGTGACCCATCGCGGATCTCGCATTCTGCGAGTCGAGGTCAGGGCGGACTTGTACTCGCACGATCTCGCTGCCCGGGTCGTGCGATGGGCCCAGGCGAAGATCCCCCCAGAGCTCAGGCTGTTGCCCTAGGGTCGTCGTCGACTCGCACGAGCGCCTGCCTTCTTTCCTGCCCGGTTCCTCGTGGGCGGCCCAGGGGCGCCGGTGTAATGCGTGATTCCCGTCACCGCCTCTGCGTCGGCGTGTCGGTTGCCCCCGCCCTGCTCGACGACGAATGAAGGGGAGTCGGCGGGGGCGAGGGGCGCCTGACGCCGTGCCAGTTCGATCCTGACGGCGCCGGCCATCATCTCCATCGCCCGTGGCGCATCTCCATTCATGAAGGCGCGTGCCTCGGAGCAGCGCACGAGCGCGAGCGCCGCGGCGATCTCCTCGTCGCTCGCGTGCAGGTCGCGCACGAGCTCCACGCGGAATTCCGCCAGAAATAGCCGTTCGGCGTTGAGTCGCTCGACGGCCTCCGCCCCTCCGGTCATCGCCTCGCGAATAAGCGAGCCGTGGCCCGACGTGCCGCGCGACACACCTGGCGACATTCGACATTCGCCGTAGACGCGCCGCGCGTTTGCTAGCTCGCTCGGCTTGACCGCCGATCCTGTCTCCCAGCGCGACAGGGTCTTGGTCGACACGCCAAGTAGCGGCGCCGCCTGCTCCTGCGTGAGCGCTGCAGCAAGCCGGAGGGCCTTCAATTCCTCAGCCGGGCCTTGGCCTGTCACGGAGAAACCTTACAAAAAGAGGTCATTCTGTCCATTGTATTACTAGACATTATGGCTAGTCTAGTCACTGTCTAGAAAGTCGCGAATATCAAGAATCTCAAGGTTCGAGGAAAGCATGGCCGAGCAGGATACCGAACGCAAGGACGGCGTAGAGACCACGGTCTCTGCCGACGAGACTCGGAAGGGGCTCAGCGAGTTCCTTGGTCGCGCTGGGTTCGGCAATGAGCGTTTCGTCGTGACGCAGTACGGAAAGGAAACCGCCGCACTCATCGGGATGCGCGACCTGCAAAGGCTGCGTGATCTCGATGGTGCGGCGTAGTCGTTTCCCCGCTCGAAGCTGAGCGAGGGCGGCTTGGTGGGGCACGGGACGTTGAAGGCATGAGCGAACTATGAGCGCGCCGGGTTGCAGGAAAAAGGAAAACCTTCGCCGCAGCGTATCAGCGGCCGAGCTCCGGTTGGAGAAGGCGATCAAAGCCGCGATGAGCGAGGTGCGGGGAGCGGATGGGAAGCCGCCGAGTCGGGCGATCGCGCGGATCCTCTACGACGAGCAGAAGCCGGCGGGGATGTTGGGGCGGCGGTTGGTGGAGATGCGCGCCGCGCGGTCGCCGTTCAAGAGCGCGGACCGAGTACTTGCCGTGATCCGCGATTGGCTCGTGAACGACCTGTATGAGAACGCGCACGAGCAGCACGACCAGCCGGACCAGGTGGCGTAGTCGCATGACGCAAAAACGCCCGCCGGATCGCTGAGGGGCGAGGACCGGACGGGCGCTGACCAACGAGGGAAACATACCATGAATCAGCAACACCCGTATTCCGTAGCACTCGCTGACCGCGCCGAGCAGGCCGACGTCGGCGTAGCCGAAGATCCCGAGGAGAACGAAGAGCGCGTGCCCAGCGAGGCCGTCGGCGATTGGCGCGTGGTCGAACTCTTCGAGCCCGCGACCCGGCCCGCCACCACGAGCGACGAGGACCGTCGCGATACCGAGAGCATGTTCGTATGACGACGACTACGACGACCCAGGCCACCGAGAACGCCGACGATCCGTGCGGCGGGTTCGACCTCGCGAAGGTCCGACTGTCGCGCGGTAGCCACGGCCCGACGTTCACGGGCGCGTGCTGCATCATCGAGAAGTCGAATCGCTTGACCGTGTGCAAGCCGGAGCTCGGCGCGCGCTACGGCGTCGCGACTCGTTTCAACGACGATCATCCGGCGAACGCGCAGGAGATCCTCGACGGCTACGCGGAGAAGGTGCTCGGCACCAACACCGGCAGTGCCGACGATGAAGTGCGCGCCTTGATGGCGGCCAATTGGGCGCTACGCGTCGCGCTGCCGATGTGGCTCGACGCCGCGAAGATGCATTCCGAGGCAGAGCAACTGCGGGCGGTGCCGGAGTTCGTCACACTCGCCGCGGTGTACGCGTCGCTGACGCTCGTTCGCTCGATTCGCTCGAAGGCATGGCAGCGCCGCGACGAAGCGTGGTCCAAGTATTACGCCGAGCGGCGCCGCGTCAGCGGCGGCGCGGCGGCGGTGGCGGAGGCGGAGGCGGCGGAGGCGGAGGCGGAGGCGGAGGAGGCGGAGGCGGAGGCGGCGGAGGCGGTGGTGGTGGTGGTGGCGGAGGTGGTGGTGGTGGCGGAGGTGGTGGCGGTGGTGGTGGCGGAGGCGGTGGCGGTGGTGGTGGCGGAGGCGGCGGTGGTGGTGGTGGCGGAGGTGGTGGCGGTGGCGAAAGAGAAGCTGGCACCTACGGTCTCGGAGATTAAGCGCGGGGCGCGGAATCTCCTCGACCGGATGATCGCCGGCGGCCAAAAGGACGCGGACGGTGCCACATGACCCCCTCAGTCCATCACGGG
>JAQBQB010000009.1 GCA_028287235.1 Gemmatimonadota bacterium
GCGCGCCAGCTCCGGCCTCAAGCCCGGAGGTGAGCCCCACGCCTGAGCAGACCGAGTGCGGGAATTTGCCTGTTCACAGACCGCGGGAACTTGGGTGTACTTGCACACCGCGCTCGATTCGGTGCGACAACGGGCCGGAACTCACCTCGCTCGCACTCACGGCCTGGTGCGAGACCCGTCGGATCACCTGGCGCTATATCCAACCGAGCAAGCCCTCGCAGAACGCCTTCATCGAACGCTTCAACCGAACGTACCGCACCGAGATCCTGGATGCGTACGTCTTCGCCTCAGTGACCGAAGTGCGTGAGCTGACATCCGACTGGCTCGACCGCTACAACACCCGGCGTCCGCACGATAGTCGGTCACGTGCCGCCGCTCACCTACCGATCGGGATCCACTGCACTCCCGGCGTCTATTCTTAAACCGTAAACTTGACGGGGGAGCTTACCCAGTGACCGAGGCGAAGATATACGCGTCGACAATCTCGGTGCAGTGACGGAGGTTCTGCCCGGATTGACATCGAAATGCCATTTGTTCATGCCCTGAAGCTTCGGTCAATCAACGTGACAGAGCGGTCGGCGCTCGAGCTCCAGTATGGCGTGAAGTTTCGCGAAGATTTCCGTTCAAATGCGGCTCAGTCGGGGAAGGTGGTCGCGGCGCGCGGACCAGAGCGTGTGTTCGCGTGATATGGCGTTCTCGGTGTCGGATACGAACCGCGAAAGCTGATCGTCGGTTGAAATGTGACGACCGGATTCCACAGCGAGCGCGAGTTCCTGCGCTGTCAACGTGTATACCTGCGACAGCTCCTGATATTGTTTTGCCTGCATCCAGACGAGAAAACTCGCGGCCGCAATTGCAAGGACTCCCGTTGCATTGAATGGTATACTGGGAACCGCCACGAGGGTCACGCTGTACCCCACTGCGAGAAACTGGCTCAGAAGAACGAACACAAAAAACTTCCGCCCGTTCTTGGCATTGAACCGCGCGCGGTCTTGATACCAGCTGCGCTGGTTCCCGATTCTATCTCTGGAATACACATCGCGGCGCGCTTGAACGCTCTGCGAACGGAGGACCCGCATGACCGGCGTGATTTGTTGCCGAGTCGTATCCGCCGTCTCGTCTTCGATTGAAAGTGTATCGCGCTGTCGTAGCACAGACTCCAGCGCCGCGATGAACTGCTGATCTACGAGTGCAGGGTCGGCACCTTCGAATGGTTCCGCGCGCACAGCGTATTTCCAGGCAAGAGTCTTTACGCTCTCTGCGGCGGCGCGCCCCCCGTACCATTTGCGATCGAAATTCTTCACCAAGAGAACGAGCGTGAGAATAAAACCTGTGACGAACAGCACGGCGGCTAGCGCGTAGTTAAGGCGGGCGATCTTCTCTGGAAGACTCGAGACCGCACCCAGTGCGGTGCCGGCAACCAATACCGCCAAATCAGCCCGAAGCGTAAGCAAATAGTGTCGCTGACCGGAAAGAGAAGCCTGATTCGCGACCTTGTATAGGTACGGGAGGTCGTCGGCTGCGAACTTCAACTCGTGAGCGCCGTTCATTTACAGTGCGTGCCGCCTGATTGCATCAGCGACGCTCGAGCCATTCCAGCCCACCATTTCGGCCGCTAAATCATCGACAGCCTTTGGCGCGCGCTGACTTCCCCACGGATACACGCCAATTACCGGTTTTTGGCATTCGCGCGCGTAGTCCATCTCAAAGGCGACCCAGTCGCTGTGATTCACGTACATCCCTGCAAGGATTACGATAATTTGGGCAGGACCCATCTGATGTTTGAGCGCCTGACCCAGACGCGTGGCGCTCTTTGCATCGACAGGATCCGCCTTGGGAACGGAGTAGTTCGACCAAGAAAAATTCGGCACTGCCTGCAGCAGTTTCACCATCCGATCGTATTCCTCGGTGTAACTCCATGCGTGGCTGATGAACACACGATATGTGCGCAAGGATGGCATCGTACCCTCGAAAAGAATTATCGGTTCAGTGCCCGATCGAGCAGATCATTACTTCTCAGGCGATACAACGTAGAGCGCGCGTTGGAGAAAGCCGCTCAATCAGTGCGCGCAATCCGACAATCGCACATCCAGGTTGCCGCCGACTAGTGAGATCGGACTGCGTCACTCATAGACGACGCATGCTTTCGAGGAGATGAGAGTGACGACCTTCGCCGATGTTCTTTCGTTCCTTACCCTGGTATCGCCCTTTGGAATCGTGTGCAGCATTTGTGTGCGTCAGCTTCCGGCTACGCGACGAAGATGCGGTTCGATTGACAGTACTCCGTCCATCGTCTGTTTCGGAAGCACAATACCGGTGACTTTGTTGAACAACGTTGGAGTCCAGCGAAGTTCATCTACGAGATCCAGCAGCGATCTCTTGGTCGCCTTGCGCCATTCGACAAGCGTGTCAGACAGAAGCTGCGGATTGACCGGCTCGGGTTCGTCAGGCTCCGCCTTCCTCCACGCCCGTCGAGATAGATCGCGCCATCGATTACGGTACGTAACGACGTCGATCAATTGGAGTTGGAATGCGCGAAAAATGATCGACGCGAGACTAACGCCCCAACGCGCTTTCAATTCCAAGAGATAGCTCCAATCAGTTCTGCTTTCGTACGAGAATTCTTCCGAAAACGCGGTCGCCGGCAACAGCAGTGCGCTCGCAAATCTGTGTGCCTCTTCCTCCTTACGATCGAAAGGCGTCTGGCAGTCGCGATGCATGATGCCGTGAGCGAGCTCGTGCGCAGCATCGAAGGTCGTCCTAGTAACGCTTCCTTTTTCCGAGTTCAGTACCACGAGGTTGATGTCCCCGTAGCTTGAGAATGCGTCGATCTTTTCCGCAGTCTCACAGTCGATCGACATCGGGACAACGCCAGCGCGCTCAATCAGCCGCATCACCATCGTGCCGAGCGGCGCGTCAGGGTCGAGTCCCCAGTGCCGACGCGCATCGGCCGCGACTCGCTCCACATCGTCAAGTGAGCGCGGTCTGATAATGGGAACGTCGAATGCCGGGAATACCGGAACCATCGGACGCACATGCCGTAACAGGGTCGCGAACAACGAGGCGCGCGCGAGCACTTGCTTCTTCAATCGTTCGCTTGCGCTGATGCGACTACGAAAATTTGAGTGCTCCTCGCGCAACTCAACCAGGTCATCCTCGAAAAAAAACTCGGGTTCGACCTCCAGTACGAGGGCGAGTGCATCTAGCGCGCTTCCGCGAGGCTCCCGAGTTCCACTCTCGATTTCTCCCACGACGCTGGCTGCAACAGAAATTCGATCGGCCAACTCGCGTTGAGTAAGCCCGACCAACGCGCGACCGACCTTCACGCGAGATCGATTGAAGGTCACGAGCTTTTCTCCTTGGCTTGCGCCGCGGTTGCGATAGGAATAACCTGCGGCCGCTCGGCGACGGCACTGACCTTCGCGGCTGGAAGCTGAATCGGTGCTTTGCGACTGACCGTTGCACTTGCCGCGATTCGAATCGGAATCTCAAACACGTTCGAGCGGGCGCGCGCCGAATCGATCTGTGCGAGCGAGACGATGGTCGGCATTCCGAGCGAATCGGTTATTACCTCGAGCCTGAACACGTGGTCAGGCGTTGGCGTGTCGATGAGGTCGAATGCCGTCTGCAGCGCGGCCCTCTCGCTGGCGCACGCCTCCGCATAGCGCATCGGCGCAAGTTCTTCATCGACGGCACGATAAAACCGAAGGGGCACGCCGCCGATCTTGACGACGAAATGTCCCTCCTTCCGATCGACGGCGAGCCATTCGCGATGCGGCCCAGCTGCAGCCTGCGTAAGCGCGAAACACGTCCGCTCGAACGAACTGCACCCCGCGCCCCAGAGTGTGTCCCCCTTCTTTGTCTCAATTCGGAGAGCGACCTGCCGCCGTACGCGCCACAGGATTTCGCCCACAACGAGCAGTCGCTCGAGGGTTAGTGACGGGTGGATTTCCCACGGCTTAAGGACGACCGGCATCGGCGATTTCTCCTATGAGCTAATTGCGGACTCGGGCAATATGCGGAATTTGCTCGCAATACACAAGCTGCTCACGATCCCGTGTTTTGCTCACCATCTCGAAATTTGCTCGCACGGGAGTCGCGCGGACACGACGGTCCGGTGGCGAACTTCTGAGCACCAATCCCTATTGACCGGGAGGGCTAGGCCGGAAGGCAGTCGCGGTGGACTCGTCGACAGACCAAAATGACGGCGCCGCAGGCGCCGTCATTTGTCACCGCCACACACACGACGAGACGCTACTTCACCCACACTCACTAAACCCACACACATGGCACTTCACGCAGCCTTCCGCATTCTCCATCTGCGATCCGCAATCCGGACACGTGCCAATGTAGGCTTCACTGGCATGATGAAACCCAAATTGTAGTTCCATCTCCGCCGCCGCATTGCCTTGTGGTCTCAAAGCGGCCGGCACCTGATGCGTCATCGACGTCATCATCTCCGATCCGCCCGACCCCTGCCCCGCCCCTTCCACATCCGGCATCAACTCCTGCTGGACGCCAATCACCCGATCTCTGTTCCACTCCTCGATCGCGATACCAATCGCATCCGGCAGCGAGAGCACCTTGTTGGGCCCAAGCCCAACCGCCCGATCCGACGAGATCCCGCGCAGCTGCTTGTGCACCGACGACAGCGGAATGCCCGACCGCAGCGCGAGCGAGATCAACCGCCCCATCGCCTCCGCGTCCGCCATCGCCGAGCCACCCGCCTTGCCGAGCGTCAAGAATACCTCGAACGGCTGCCCCTTCTCGTCTTCCGTGATGTTCACGAACATCACGCCGAGCGGCGTTTCCTTTCGGATCGTGGTGCCGCGCAGCTTGTTCGGACGCGACCGCTTCGCGCGACGCTGCAGATTCTCGGCTTCCACTTCATATAGTTGCTTCTTGAGACGCTCGATCTCCGCGTCCTTCTCCGCGAGGTCGCTCCGCAGGTCGGCAAGCGCTGCACGTTCCGCCGACGCCTCGCTGGCGCTCAGCACGACATTCTTTCCTTCGCGCACTTCCTTGGCCTTGTCCGTCGCGCCGGTGGACAGCACCTGGTTGTCGCGCGAGCCGTCGCGATACACCGTGACGCCCTTGCAGTCCATGTCGTACGCCATCTCGTAGATCTTCCGCACGTCTTCGGCCGTGGCCGTGTACGCGAAATTCGTCGTCTTGCTGATGGCCGAGTCGCAGTGCTGCTGGAAGGCCGCCTGCATCTTGATGTGCCACTCGGGCGCGATCTGGTTCGCGGTCACGAACACCTTCTGCCACTGGAGCGGCACTTCAGGGTGCTGCACGTGGCCGGTCTTCGCGATGCGCTCGATCAGCTCCTCGCTGTACCAACCCTCCTCCTTCGAGATGCGGAGGAAGTCCTCGTTCACGTCGGGCATCATCACGCCGGCCTGGTTCCGCATGAACGCAACGGCGAACAGCGGCTCGAGGCCACTCGAGCATCCGGCAATGATGGAAATGGTGCCGGTGGGGGCGACGGTGGTGACGTTGCAGTTGCGCAGCAGCGTCATCGGACGGACGCGCTCGCCCTTTTCGTCGCGCGCGGCGGTGTCGTCCGGTCCCCAGATGCTCTTCGCCCACTCGGTGAACGGTCCGCGCTCGGCGGCGAGACGGCTCGATTCCTTTTTGCCTTCGACGTCGAGGAACTCCATCACCTTCTTGCCGAACGCCACGCCTTCCGGCGTGTCGTAGGCGATGCCGAGACGCACGAGGGCATCGGCGAAGCCCATGACGCCGAGTCCAATGCGGCGGATGCGCTTCGAGAGATCGTTGATCTCGGGCAGCGGGTACTTGTTGACGTCGATGATGTTGTAGAGGAAGTGCGTGCTGAGCTGGATGTCGTTCCTGAACGAGTCCCAATCCATCTTGCCGCCGTTCACGTACAACCCAACGTTGATGCTGCCCAGATTGCAGACGTCGTACGGAAGCAGCGGCTGCTCGCCGCACGGGTTCGTGGCTTCGTACGCGCCCAGGTGCGGCACGGGGTTGTACTTGTTGGCTTCGTCGACGAAGAAGACGCCGGGCTCGCCGGTGCGCCACGCGCCCAAGATCATCTTGTCCCAGACCATCCGGGCGTCGAGACGCCCGGATGCCTTCTTGTTCGACGGATCGATCAGGTCGTACTCGCTTCCCGCCTTCACCGCTTCCATGAACTTCCGCGTGATGGCCACGCTGATGTTGAAGTTCGTCACCTGCGTGAGGTCTTCCTTGCAGGTGATGAAGTCCATGATGTCCGGGTGATCGACCCGGAGAATGCCCATGTTCGCGCCGCGCCGGGTGCCTCCCTGCTTCACCGCGTCGGTGGAGGCGTCATAGAGCTTCATGAAAGAGATCGGGCCGCTCGCGACCCCGGTGGTCGACCGGACCATCGATCCCTTCCCGCGCAGGCGCGAGAACGAGAACCCCGTTCCGCCGCCGCTCTGATGGATGAGCGCCATGGCGCTCAACGTGTCGTAGATGCCGTTCTTGCCGTTGGCGAGGGCATCCTCGACCGGCAACACGAAACAGGCGCTGAGCTGCCCGAGGGGACGGCCGGCGTTCATGAGCGTGGGCGAGTTCGGCTCGAACCGGCGCTGGGTCATGAGGAAGTAGAACTCTTCCGCCACCGCCGCCACCGCCCCGTCGCTCGCCCCATACCGTCGATCAGCCTCGGCGACCACCGTCGCCACACGCCAAAAAAGATCCTCAGGCTGCTCGACCGGCTTGCCCTTGTCATTCTTCACCAAGTAGCGCTTTTCGAGCACCGTGCGCGCGTTGGACGAGAGCGTGACAGGACCAGCAGGCGGGTTTACGGGAAGGTTCATGGGGACAGTACTCCTAGCGGTAATTCGGTTGTGTCTGGGCGACTACGGGCGGGAAACGAGGGCGCGTGCTGCGACAGAAGCGCAGGGGGCGCATTGTACCGAGGTTCGTGTTTCCACGCCAGTAGTAAGATAACTACCGGTGGAATAGGGAGTTACGATATCAACATCACGAACCTGCATGCGTGCGTCCGCTTGCGTTGAAAACAGGCCCGGTCGTGTCGACAACTGGCCTTGCCTCACCTGGCGAGCGGAATTTTTCTGTGAGCACTGCATGCGCAACTCCTTTACTGCTGACGACTTGAATGACTCAACCGTGGCTTGGCCGACCGAGCGAATGCACAGCTCGGCGGAGGCGAGCGAACGGGGGTTTGGCGATGCGAGCGAGCCGGACTTGCTTGGAAACTCGTGCATTTCTAGGACCAGAATTGTGTGATCTGGGGTGGCATGCTGGAGCGAAGGAGGGGCGCGGTGGGGGACGGAGATCCTTCGCTGCGCTCAGGATGACAACCGGCCCTACTCAGGACGACAACGGGCTGCGCTCAGGATGACAACTGGCTGTGCTCAGGATGACAACGGGCCCTACTCAGGATGACAACGGGCTGCGCTCAGAATGACAACGGGCCTACTCAGGACGCCAACGGACTCTGCTCAGGACGACGGATGTTGCTCAGGCGGACGTGGGGCGCGGAAGCTCCAGGTAGGCCTGCACCGTTCGTCGGATCCGTTCGCGGTCGTCGACCGTCGTTTCGCGCGTCACGCGGCCAGGGACGCCGAGCACCAGCGAATTGGGCGGGATGCGCATGCCTTCGCGACAGACCGCGCCCGCGCCGACGATCGAGCCGGTGCCGACGTGGACGTGGTTGAGCAGGATCGCGCCCATGCCGATGAGACAGTCGTCCTCGATCGTGGCGCCGTGGACGATGGCGCGATGGCCGATCGCCACGCGTTTACCGATCGTCGTGGGCACGCCGTAGTCCACGTGGACGATGGTGCCGTCCTGCACGTTGGAGTCGTCGCCGATCTCGATGCGATCGGTGTCGCCCCGGATCACGGCAGTCGGCCAGACCGAGACGCGCGCGCCGAGCGAGACGTCGCCGATGACGACCGCGGTGGGATGGATGTAGGCCGTCGCGTGGATCACGGAGACGAAGTTAGTGCGCTTCTCGGCGCGCGCTATTCCTTGACAGGAAGTCGGGGGAGCGTCGGGAAAAGTGCGGGAAATAACTGTTGACAACAGTTGTTGTTCGCGAGGCGAGACTAATTGGGTTTTCGGTCAGTTAGAGATTGCTCATAGAGCAGAAACAGCGTGGGACGCGGGCGAGCGCGGGCCCTGCGCGGGCTCGGCGCGGACGACAACACTGTCATCCTGAGAAGCGGTACGCTTGTCATCCTGAGGAGCGGAGCGCTTGTCATCCTGAGGAGCGGAGCGACGAAGGATCTCGTGTGTGGGTCGTGGGACTGTCCATGAGCACGTTCGAGTAGATCCCTCGCATACGCTCGGGATGACAACGAGGCTCGGGACGACAACGCGACTCAGGACGACAACGAGACTCAGGATGACAACGAGGCTCAGGACGACAACGAGGTTCGGGACGACAACGGGTTCGGGATGACACGAAGCGGTTGGTTGGGCCCCCTTTTCCCTTCCCTCGTTCCTCGTTCCTCGTGCCTGATTCCTCGTCCCCCGTTTCTCGTCCCCCGTTTCTTGTCTCCCCGTCCCTCGTTCCTCGTTCCTCGTTCCCCCTCCCGCTTCCAGCTCCCCTCTTCCCCCCTCCCCCGAAAGCAGTATGATGGTTCGCAACGCACTCACCCGTGCCAGAGCCGCTGAACCGAAGGTCCTCATCCGGCGACGTCGCCGGGCCTGAGCAGTCGCCATTCGCTCATTTCGTCTCGATCCTCGAGCGAATCAGCGACGGATTTTTTGCGCTCGATCTCGACTGGCGATTCACGTATGTGAATGCCGCTGGTGCGGCGCTCGTCGGCATGCCGCGCGACGCGCTCGTGGGGCGCGTGTGCTGGGAGGTTTTTCCCGAGAGCGCGGGCACCACGTTCGAGCGCGAGTTTCGCCGGGCGATGAGCACCGGCGTCGCCGTGCAGCTCGAGGAGTACTACCCGCCGGCCGACGCGTGGCTCAACATCAGCGTGTGCCCCGTGCCCGACGGACTCACGCTGTACGCGCGCAGCGCGACGCGCCGGCGCCGCACCGGAGAGCTGCTGCGCTTCCAGGCGACGCTGCTCAACGCGGTGGGACAGTCGGTGATCGCGGTGGACGCGGAGGGCGTGATCGACTTCTGGAACGCGGCGGCGGAAGCGCTCTACGGGTGGACGGCGGCCGAAGCGATCGGCCGCAAGCTCGTGGACACGACGTACTCCGCGCGGGCGCGCGGCGAGATGCCGGTGCGCATGGCGGCGCTGGCGCGCGGCGAGAGCTGGACGGGCGAGACCGAGCGGCGCGACAAGAGCGGCCGCGAGTTCTACGTCTCCGTCACGTTGACGCCGACGTTCGACGACGCGGGGCAATTTCGCGGCGTGGTCGGCGTGTCGCACGACGTCTCCGAGCGGCGGAAGGCCGAGGCTGAGCTGCGGCGGCAGGCGCTGGTGTTCGGGACGATCAGCGACGCCGTGGTGGCAATCGACCTCGAGGGCGCCGTGGTCGACTGGAACCCGGCGGCCGAGCGGCTATTTGGATACTCGAAAGAGGAAATGCTCGGACGGCAGATGGCGGAGATCCACGATCCGCCGGTGCACGGAGAGCTCGACCGCTCGATCCGGATCGCGCTGACGCGCGACGGGAAGTGGTCGGGCGAGATTCCCTTCCGCCGCAAGGACGGTTCGGCGGGGATCTCCGAGGTGGAGATCGTGGCGCACCACGACGCGGCGGGAGCGCCCGTGGGGTACATCGGCGTGAACCGCGACGTCACCGACCGCCGCCGGTTGGAGGAGCAACTCCGGCAGTCGCAGAAGATGGACGCGGTGGGACAGCTCGCCGGCGGCGTCGCGCACGACTTCAACAACATCCTCACGATCATCAAGACGTACACCGAGTTCCTGCTCGAGGACGTCGACGAGGCGAGCCCGCTGCGCGCCGACGTGCTGGAGATCCAGACCGCGGGGCGCCGCGCGGCGGCACTCACGCAACAGTTGCTCGCCTTCAGCCGGCACCAGCTCCTGCAACCGCGCGTGCTCGACCTGAACGACGTGGTCGCCGGCATCGAGCCCATGCTGCGGCGCGTGATCGGCGAGGACATTCGCATCGTGCTGCAGCCGGCGGCGGAGCTCTGGCCGGTGCTCGCCGATCCCGGGCAGCTCGAGCAGGTGCTCGTGAACCTCGCCGTGAACGCGCGCGACGCGATGGCCAAGGGCGGCACGCTGACGATCGCGACGGCGAACGTCAGCGTGGGAGAGGAGGCCGACCCCGACCTGCTCGACGCGGGCGATTGGGTGCGGCTCGACGTGACCGACACGGGCATCGGCATGGACGACGCGACCAAGGCGCGCGCGTTCGAGCCGTTTTTCACGACCAAGCCGCCCGGCAAGGGCACGGGGCTCGGGCTCTCGACGGTGTACGGCATCGTGAAGCAGTCGAGCGGCACGATTCGCATCGAGACCGCACGCAACCGCAGCACCACGTTCACGATCCACCTGCCGCGCGCCGAGCCGCAGGAGCTGCGGCGCGCGACGCCGCAGGGCAGCGCGGCGGTGGCGGGCGCCGAGGTGGTGCTGCTCGTGGAGGACGAAGATGCCGTGCGCGCGCTCGCGCGGCGGGTGCTCGAGCGGCAGGGCTACACGGTGCTCGAGGCGTCGAACGGAAGAGAGGGAATCGGCGTGGCCGAGAGTTACGCGGGTCAGATCGACCTGCTCGTCACCGACATGGTGATGCCCGAGCTCGGGGGCGCGGAGCTCTTTCGCGCGCTGCATCCCGTGCGGCCGGCGATGAGAGTGCTCTATATGTCCGGATATACCGAGGACGACATCATTCGGCGGGGGATGTTCGACCCGGGGACGGCGTCGTTGCGGAAGCCCTTTACGCCAGTGGAGCTGGCACGAGAAGTCAGGCGTGTCTTGGACGAGTGACGACCTCACTGCTGATATCTCGAACCTGATCCCTCGAGCCTGGACTCGTTCAGCGACGTCGAATACGAGTCCAGGTTCAAGGTTCAAGGAGCGAGGTTCGAGACGTGAGGTTGTCCCTCCGACCTCCCAGCCTGGTTATGCCTTGCGATCGATGCACCCCTTGAACAACGGGTTCGTGATCTCATTGTCGGTCACCGGAAAGTTCACGTCGTTGCCGTACACCGCGCCCGGGGTCTTGAAGCTGAACGATCCCGCGGGGAACACCTTGTCCTGCGCCTTGCCGTACAGGCGTACTTCACGACGCAGATCGGGCAACCGCTCACCGCGGCCGAAGGTCCAGAAGCCTCGCTCGCGGAAGAGAATCGCCACCGCCGCGTCCTTCGTCGTTGGAACGGTGGTGAGCGCCGCCTGCGCGGGGATGGCCTTCGTGCCGATCGTCTGCGCCGTGGTGCGGAGCGCATTCAGAATCGTCATCATGCCCGCGTAATCGGCGGCATTGAGCTTGGCTTCGGCTTCGATCAATCGCGCGTCGATGCCGGAGGCGAGCGGAACGGGATCGTTGCGATTGGCCCAGAGCGTTTGGATGAAGAGCGGCGTGGTGCCGTCGACCGGCTTCACGCTGGGGCTCTTGATGACCGGCACGCGCGGATCGTTGGCCGACGCAAACGGCAGCGCGTTGGCCAGGACCCCGCCGGCGTCGACGCTGTCGCTGACCGAATAGCGGCCAATGCTGTTGTTGAGGCTCCAGATGTTGTTGTCGCCGCTCGTCTGATCGAACGTGAGCAGATACTGGAAGCTCGTGGGCACGGCACTCACCGGCACGAGCGCGGCCGCCTGCGCGAACTGCCCCATGTCGACGAGCACGCGGGCGCGGGCGACGAGCGCCGCCTGCCGAACCGCCGTGGCGATCGCGTCGGCCCCGCGGGCGAAGGAGACCGCGCTGTCGAGATGGAACGACGCGAGCTTGTAGATGGAATCGGTCGTCAGCTGCGGTCCGTAGACGTAGATGCCGCCGTTCGTGTACGTCAGCGGCACGCCGTTGCAGAAGGTCTGCGCGATGGTCATCTCGGCGAAGCCGAGCGACATGTACATCTGGCCGATGTTTCGCGTCGAGTCGGGCGTGTACTGGTTGAGCAGGTCGATCGCCGTCTTGATGTAGCCGCGCGACTGCTGGAGGCTCGCGTAGGCGGTGACGATGTTGCCGTTGTTCGTCTGCACGCTGCGCTGGTCGGTCTCGTTGCGCTGCGTGAACGTGTCGCTCGACTTCCACTCGTCGGTGAGCAGGCCGCCGTACAGCCACATGGATTCGCCGCCGGCCGTGGCCACCTTGAGCCGGCCGAACGCGCCGATGCGGAGCGCGTCGGCGGCAGCGGGCGTCGTGACGGCCGACGGATCGATGACCGCCGGATTCTGCGGATCGAGCAGCTCCTTCTTGACGTCGCACGCGCCGGTGAGCATCGGCAGGGCGATCGCTGCGTGGGCAGCGGCCCATCGAGCGCGATTTCTGAGATTCAGCATATGTGAGATCGTCCTCGAGTGGACTAGTAGTGAAGATTGAGACGGAAGGTGAAGTACGTGCGCGGCGCCGTCGTGAGGAAATAGCTCTGGGTGTCGCCGGTACCGTAGGCACCCTCGGGGTCCACACCGGTGTAGTTCGACCACACGTGGAGGTTTCGCGCGCCGATGGTGAGATTCGCGTCGCGAGCGCGCAGACCGGCGGCGACACGCTGCGGCGCCTGGATCGTTGCCGACACTTCACGCAGCCGCCAGAACTGGCCGCTCTCGTAATATCCCGACGTCGACGTGTACTTCGTTCCGTTGATCGTGCTGCCGTAGTTGTTCGCCACGGCGCGAGCCTGGCGCCAGAGCGGCATCGACTTGTCCTGCGTCTCGACGCACGACTGCGGCGCCTGGCCGCAGATGAACGAGCCGTCGTTGTTGAGAACGTTGAAGCCGCCCTTGTAGTCCATCATCACGTTCAGGCGAAGCTTGCGGCCGAACAGGTCGAAGCCGTTCTGCACGGAGAAGAGGTCGCGCGGCGAGGAGTAGCCGCGGTACACCACGCCGGTATCGACTTGGACTTCGCTCGTCTGGATGATGCCGTCGCCGTTCGCGTCGGCGTACTTGTACGGACGCACGAACAGCGCGTTGACCGGGAAGCCCACCGAGTCGCGGCTCGCGCCGGTGCCGATGGTCTTGTTCGGCGCGCCCGACGGATCGACGCCGAGCGACAGCACGGTGTTGGTGTTGTGCGAGCCGCTGAGCACCACGTTCCAACCGAAGCGGCGCGAATCGATCAATTGCGCCGTGATCTGGGTTTCGAGTCCGGAGTTGCGAATGCCGCCCAGGTTCGTGCGAACGGTCGTCGCCGACGGGGCGGCGGACGGCGCGATGGGCAGGCTGATGAGCGCGTCCTTCGTCTGCTTCCGATAGTAGGTGAACTCGACGTTCACCTTGTTGTCCCACACACGCGAATCGAATCCGCCCTCGAACTCGGCCGACGTCTCCGGCTTGAGGAACGGATTGCCCAGCGCGTTCTCGAGCAAGCCGGCGGTGTTCACGCCCTGGAAGTTCACCGTGGAGGCGGTGAAGCGGCGCAGCGCGTCGATCGATCCCGGCTGCACGCCCGACTGTCCGTACGCGGAGCGCAGGCGGAAGGAATTCATGAGCGGAACGCGCGGGAACCACGCCTCGTCCGACATGATCCACGACAGACTGGCCTTGGGATAGAACACACGCTGGAACTGAGTACCGAACGCGCTGTTCTGGTCGGAGCGAACGGCCACGGTGAGGAATAGGCGATCGCGAATGCCGGCTTGCTCCTGCACGTAGAGGCCGAGCGTCTTCGAGGCCGACGCGAGGCTGTCCGACGCGGTCTTCGTCGCGCCGGCGGCCACGGTCTGCGCGCCGGGCGGCAAGCCCTGCCCTCCCGACTTGCTGAAGTCGGCTTCGGTGTTGATGTAGTCCGCACCAAACGTCGTGACGAGGTTCAGCCACGTTCTCGGATTGTACTTGGAGTTGCTGACCACCTTCGCCGAGAAGTTGCGGTTGTTGATATGGTCGTTCTCGACGAACCCGAGGCGGTTGGTGCCGAGCACCGGGCATTCGGCGAAATGACAGATCTGGAAGAAGGTCTGGTCGGAAAGGTCGATGCCGACCGTTCCCTGATTGGACATCCAGCTGAACGGACGCCACTGGGCGTCGGCGCTGCCGGTGATGCGCTGGTTGCCCTGCTCCGTGATCTCCTGGAAGATCGTGGCCGGCGTGTACCGCGCGTAGCCGTGCAGATTCTCGCCGAGCGCACCGACCGGGTTGTAGTCGAGGCCCGCGTGGTTGGTGCCGTACGTCAGGTACATCGCGCCGCCGAGGCCATTGATGTTGTTGTCCTCCTGCGGCAGGCGCTGGTCGACCTTGGAGAAGCCGGCGTTGACGGAGATGTCGAGCTTGGGGTTGATGGCGGCGGTGAGGTTCGTGCGGAAGTTCTGCCGCTGGAACGCCTCGGGATGGATCCACTCGTCGCGGAGTGCCGTGCGCATCGTATCGACGAGGTAGAACTGCGCGAACGCCGGCATCTTGAGCGGTCCGGTCTCGTTGAAGATGTCCGCGCTCATGAAGTACCGGACCTGGTCGGAGCCGCCGCTGACCTGTCCGCCGTAGTTCATGTTGTTGCCCTTGGCGAGCGGCGACACGCTGGGGTCCATGGCGATGTTGAGCGACGTGAGGCTGTCGGGCAAGCACACCGAAGGGCCCATCGTCGCGAGCTGGCACCGCTGGAGCTTGTTCGTCGTGGGGTTATGGCCCCAGAGCGCGTACGTCGTCTGGTACTTGTTGTGATCGTCGATGATGCCCGGCTCGACGAACCAGGACCAGCGCGCCGCGCCGGACTTTCCCTTCTTGGTCGTGATCACGATGACGCCGTTCGCCGCGTCGGTACCGTACAGCGTGGCCGCCGACGGACCCTTGACGATCTCGACGTCCTCGATCTCGTCGGGGCTGATGCTGTTCATCATGCTGATGTTCGTTCCGCCAACGGCGCCGCTGACCGCGCTCGAGGCGAAGCGCACGCCGTCGACGATCATGATCGGGGCGTTGGACAGGCTCAGCGAGTTGAGTCCGCGAATGCGGATCACCGGCGCGCCGCCGGTCATGTTCGGCGAATTGATGATGACGCCGGGAGATTTACCGACCAGCAGGTCGGAGATGTTCGAGATGGGTGTCTCTTCCACGCGCTTGGGCGCGTTGATCACCGAGAGGGCGTTGCCCAGCTCCACCTTGCGCTGTTCGCCGGTGGCGGTGGTGACGATCTCCTGCAGTTGAACGACCGCCTGCTTCATGTCGAAATCGAGCGTCACCGTGGCGCCCGGCGCGACGGCGACGGTCTTCTTCTGCTCGGCGAAGCCGACGCGGAGGACGCGCACCTCGACGTTGCCGGCCGGCACGGCGCGAAGGACGAACCGGCCGTCCGTGCCTGTGGTCGTGGCGAGGCTCGTGCCGACGATCATGACCCGGCCGTCGGCCAGGGGTTCACCGCTGTTCACGGCCGTCACTCGGCCGCTGATGGTTGCTTGCTGCGCCTGCGCTTGCTGCGTCTGCGCAATCGCGGATCCGCCGATCAGGCCGACGGAAACCAGTGCGGACCGGAGACACGCTCCGCTCCACGCTCGTGTCAATCTCATTGTGTACGCCCCCCATGGGATGTAGGACTGCTGATGCAGGTGCTTGGTGCGTCGTGCTTGGTGCTTGGCGGGCCCGGCGCCGGCAGGATCCGGGGGACTACGAGTGTCGCTCGGCGATCACCGGGTGGAGCGGCGAAAGCAGCGACGGGTGGGATCGATCGCGCGCCGGGTGACTTGACGCCACACCGCTGCCGACCCGGCCAACATGGCAGGCAGAGACGCGAAACCGCAACCATTGCGAGCTGCCGTTTTCCGTTGTGTGTTTTCCGTTTGGAGCTGCCCGGGATTTGATGGACTCGGACGGCTCCCTGCTGACGCCTCCCGGTAGAGTGGTGTCCCGACGCGGCCCGGCTCTCACCACTCAAAACGGAAAACTGAAAACGGAAAACGGCAGCCTGCAAAAGCCTTACTTATAACTGATCCGCCAGATTCTCCCGCCTTTGTCGTCGCTCAGGTAGAGCGCGCCGTCGGGACCCTGCGCGAGTCCGACGGGGCGGTGCGCGGCGCCTTCGGGGCTCGACATGCCGCCGGCGAATCCGCTGGCGAACACGGTGTAGTCGGCGGCGAGACCGTCCTTGAACGTCAGGAAGACGACCTGGTAGCCCTCCTGCGGCAGCGGCGCGCGGAAGGCGGAGCCGTGGAAGGCGATGAACGCGCCGGTCTGGTACTGCGCGGGGAACATCTTGCCCGTGTAGAAGAGCAGCGACATGGGCGACCAGTGCGCCGGAAAGGCGATGAGCGGTTGGATCAGCCGGTCGCAGCGGCCCGTTTGCACCTTGTCGCCGCCGTACTCCGGAGCGACGACGCGCTCGCCCTTGAGATAATCGTAATAACAGTACGGCCAGCCGTAGTCCGGACGCGTCGACGCAACGCGAATCATCTCCTCGGCGGGGAGTGTCGCGCTCTCGTCGTTGCTGTACAGCTCGGGCCAGAGGTCGTGCAGGCCGTCGCGGTCGTGCGAGACGGCGTACACCATGGTGTCGCGCGGATTGACGGCGAGGGCCACGGCGTTGTGCAGGCCCGTCGCGATGCGCGTGCCGTCCTTCAACTGCTGGTTCGTCTTGTCGGTGCGGAAGGTCCAGATGCCGCCGGTGGTCTCGAGCTCGGGGCAGGGATCGCGCCCCGGCGCGCGCGGCGCTTCCTTCGCCTGACAGCCGTTCGACAGCGCGCCGATGTTGACGACGAGATTGCCGCGCATGTCGATCGCCAAGGTGTGCGACGGCACTGCCCGCGCCGGCAGTCCGGCAACGATCGTATCGACTTTCTTTTTCGGCGTGAGCGAATCGGTGAGCCGGTAGCGCAGGATCGCGGTGGCGGTGGAGACGTAGAGCGACGAGTCGCTCCCGAGCACCACGCCGTGCACGCCGGCATCGCCGAACCGTTCCTCGAGATCGGCGTGGCCGTCATGATTCGTGTCGCGCAGCACGAGCACTCCGCCCGTCTGCCGGCGCTGGTCGAGCACTCCGGCGATGACGTCGCCGTTCTTGCGCACTACGAGGTGGCGCGCCGGACCGGCGCTCTCGGAGAACACCGTGGCGCAAAATCCCTGCGGAAGCTTGATCGACGCGTCGCACCCGCCCGTGGCCGAGGTGGCGAGGGATTTCTTTTGGTTGCAGGCGGTGGTCAGGCCGACGGCCGCGGCGAGGAGCAGGAGCGCGAGTCTTGGCGAGCGGGGCATTTGGTGGCGAGTGTGCAGGATCTGTGCTTGAGAACGCAGCCAACGCGGCCACGATTGCCGCAGTGCTAGAACGAAACCCCAGCCACCAAATACATCTGCACGCGCTTCTGCCCGAAGAACTGCCCATTCTGCGTGGGCTCCACGACTCCGAGCCTGAACCGATAGGGACTGTCCCACGACAGCACGCCGAGGTTGAGGTTGAGCTCCGCGCCCACCGACGCGATGTCGTAGCGAGCGAGCTGGCCGGCGCGGTTGCACACCTCGCGGTCGCGGACGACGTTCGGACACCAAGCGGTGCCGAAGTCGCCGAAGAAGGCGAGCGAGCTGCGGTCGAGGAAAAAGGGCAGCGCGCCCGGCGAGCGGCCGGTGAGCAGCAGCGGCACGCGATACTCGGCGGACCCTGTCAGCGCGCGCGTGCCAATGAGCGTGCCCGCGGGGAACCCGCGCACGGGGAAAGTCTTTCGACCCTCGCCGATCACGTAGCCGGGGATAACCTCGAACGAGCTGCCGTTGACGCCGCCCACCGAGTAGTAGCCGGCCGCGCGATCGTCGGCGACGCCGGCGGAGCCGCGCAGCGCGAGCACGTGGTGCGCGAAGCCGGGAAGGTCGAGCGACTTGAAGAGCGACGCGGCGGCGACGGTGCTGAAGCTCTGGCTGCCGGTGCCGGCGGCGCCGCTTCGCGTGCGGTCGCGCACCGTGACGCTCATCTGAATGCCGTCCTCGGGCGAGATGGCGAAGGGCGGGAACTGCGTGTTCGTGAAGCTCGCGCCGCCGGTGAGCGTGGGATACGTGGGGCTGCCGAGCGCGCCCGCCGAATCGATGAGCGCGAGCACGTTGCTCGGCGTGGTGACGTGGGTGCGATGCTCGAGGCCCACTCCGCCGGTGAGCGCGAACGCGGTGCGCACGCGCTGCCGCAACCACGTGGCAAAGAGGTTGGCGGTGCGCGTGCGCCGAAAGACTTCGCCGATGAGCTGCGCCTTGGCGTCGCGCGAGAAGGCCCCGCCGAGGCTCTGCCAATCTTGCGAGACGTCGGCCTGGAGGATGGGTAGCCCGAAGCCGCGGTAGGAGTACGCGACGTCGCCGACTATGCCGCCGCGATCGTTGGTCGGGATGGAGAGCGACGCGGTCATCGAGTGGCGGCCGATGACGTCGAAGCCGCTCGTCATACCGCCGATGCGCTCGCCGCCGTCGATGCCGGGATCGATCGTCGGCAGCCAGTAGCGCGGCAGGAAGGTATGCCACGCGCTGTACGACTTGACCGGGCCGCTGTCGACGAGGACCGGCGCGAGGTCGCGGCGCGCGAGCGTATCGATGTAGGGCGGTGCGGCGATGGCGCCGACGTTTGGCGCGCCGACGCCCAAGTGATAGCCGTCGGACTTGAAGACCACCGACGCCAAGCGGTCGCTTCGCGGCGCGACGTTCGGCTCGAACAGCCCGGTGGCCGCGTTGCTCAACACGAACGTATGAGCATTCGTGAATACGCGCGGCGCGGTGAACTGCTCCATGTACACTTCCGTCCTGCCCGTGCGGTCGGAGCTGTACAGGATGCCGCTGTCGTCGTGCAGCCAGCTCGGCGTCGCTTCGATCGACGTGCCGCTCGACGCCGTGTGCACGATGCGCCCAACGGTGTCGATGACGACGATCTGCGAGATGTTGCCGCGCACCCACCGCGACGCGGCGATGAAGCGTCCGTCGTGCGACCAGCGCGGCTCGGTCCACTGCTCGTCGTAGCTGCCGGTCGTGATCGGCGTGATGCGCTTGCCGTCGCTCGAGACGCGCACGAGCCGCGTGGCGCCGGTGATGATCTGCGCGGCGACGATCTCGCCGTCGGCGCGGGCGTCGGGGCTGTTGAGCCGCTGGCCGAAGGTGAGCTGATGCTCGCGGCCGCCGCGCTGCACCCACAGATCCGAACGCGCGACGTATGGATTGACGAAGTCGAGCTGCGAGTAGAGCAGACCGCCGCCGGACACGGGCACGTTGGCCGAGCGGCTGTTGCGCCGCCCGAGGCGGCGGCGATTGCCGGCGAGATCCACGCGGAACGCGCCGAAGGTCTCTCGCCCCGGCGTGCCGCTGTACACGATCGACGAATCGCTCAGCCAGCGCGGCGCAAAGACGAACACGCCGTCGTGGGTGAGCTCGCGCCACTCGGGCAGCGGCGGCCCCGGCACGACGTCGATGGTCCGCACGATCGAGTCGTTGAAGCGCTTCCACGCGCGGCTGAAGCTGATGCCGAAGCCCTGCCGCGCGGGTACGTCGACGAGATAGGGAATGATGTTGGCCGCCGACTTGTCGACGAAGTCGCGTACCCTCGACTCGCCCTGCGTTTTCGCGATGTAGTCGATGAACAACGACCCGAAGGAATACGCCGTCTCGCCGAAGGGAAAATACCCCTGCGCGAGACTGAGCCCGCCGAGTGTGGGAAAGGCGTGGTCGATCGCGGCGGCGCGGGCGATCATGCGATGCTCCGAGCCTTCGATGCGTCCGGCGCCCGCGACTTTCGACTCCTCGTAGACGGCCAGCCCTTCGGTGAGCCAGGAGGGCGAGTAGAGATTCGGAAAGAGCAACGGCGCGCGCCCGAACACTTTCTGGCCGATGGCCCAGATGCCGCGCGTGCGGTCGAGATGGAAGATGTGCGTGAGCTCGTGCGTGATGACGAGCTGGCCCCAGTCGTTGGTGTAGCGCAGCGCCGATTCGGAGACGGGCGGATTGGCGTAGATGACGATGCGATTCGTCGGAGCCGGCGTGGCGGAGCCGTTCGATTGATCGATGTCGTCGGTGACGACGATGTCGATGGTGCCGCGGGGCGGGTGGAGATCCTTCGACAACTGCGTATACGCGCGCTCGGCGTCGGCGGCGATGCGCCGGGCGAGGGGTTCTGTGGTGCGGGTGAAATTGACCCGGAAATGTGTTGTTTCGAGCGTCAGCCAGTGGTGGCTGGGGTCTATCTGGGACTGCGATTCTGTCGGGACGAGAAAGAGCAGCGCGGCTAGAACGGCCGCGATTATCGGACGAATCCGCGGACGAATTCTTTTCTTGGAACCGACGCTCGGGACGCTACTGGTGGCGTCCCGAGCGTCTGTCAGTAAAAACATTCCCGGCTCGTTGCGAGAGGAGACTTCAATGCCCTGAGGACGATCCGGTCTTTTCAGCGTCATCCGCGTCATCCGTGTGAGAATGACGGAGTCGTCCGAGAAACAGCGCCGGTCGAAGCGCGACGTCCTACCGCGGAGCGAACGTTCGAAAGTACGCCTCGACACCGTCCGCCACACCCCGCGCATACCGTTCCTGGAAAGTCTCGTCCCGAACGGCGTTTTCCTGCTCGGGAACCATCAAGAACGCCCCTTCACAGATCAGCGCCGGCATCCAGGTGGTGCGTCCGATCGCGATGTTCTGGTAGTGAATTCCGAGATCCCGCAAACCCATCTCGCGCATCATCCCGGCCTGGACGAGTCGCGCCATGGGCTCGGTCTGTTGCAGGTAGAACAGCGTGCTGGTTCCGACGTTCGGAAAGGGGTTGATGCCGTCGCCGAAGGCATTCAAGTGAATCGAGATCAGCGCGTTGGAGTTCGTGCGGCGGGCGATGACGCTTCGCAGATGGAGGTCGACGGCGTCCATCGTGGTGCGCGTCATGACGACGCGTGCGCCGCGCTGCTCCAGCAACTGCCGGAGCTTCTGCGCGATCGGGAGAACCGCCTGCGCTTCGGTCAGCGACGTGGGGCCGATCGCGCCGCCGGGCGGGTGGCCCGGATCGACGGTGATCGTGAGCCCCTCCAGCGGGCGCGCCAGCGACGTGCGCGGCGGACGGCGCAGGCGAAGCACGAGTCCGCGCGAGTCGAACAACATGAGATAGCCGTACGGCGGCTGCGACAGCTCCATCGAGATGCGCACGCGGTCCGACGCCTCGGGAATCCAATTGAGCACGCGGACGAGCGAATCGTTCTGTAAGAATTTTATGATGTCCGGCGTGGCCTGGCTGCCGTACAGCGTCAACGTGATGTGATCGAGATCCTGCTCGAGCAGAAAGGGCGGCGGCGAGGAGACGGGCATCACGACGTCGACCCAACCCGGCGAGGGAACGAGCGCCATAGCCCCGATGACGCGCCGCGGCGACGGCGACCCGGCCGGCAGCGCGTGCACGAAGGGCGCGTCGACCCACGCCTCGAGCTGCGAGTCGAGACGCACGCGCACGTTGTCTCCGTTGCGTCCCGTCTCCTGCACGATCGTGCCGGGCACGAACATCCACCGGTACGTGCCGTTCGGCGTGGAGCGGCCGATGATCGCGGCGTCGGTGTCGGCCTGCTGCGCGACGTCGCCCAACATCACCCAGCGCGTGGAGTCGGCGGCGGCGATACGCGCCAGCGTGAGCTTCACCGTGTCGGCGCCGCGCGCGACGTACAACGTACCGCCGGTGCGCAGTTGGCGCGCGGCGACATCGGTCGCGAAGCTGTTGCCGCCGGTGTTCACCAGCGGTTGCGTGGCTCCGTTCGCGACGACCCATGCGTTGGCGTTCTGCGGCGCGCGCACGCTCACGCGCACCGGCTCGTTGTCGCGCAGCGTGAGCGACGCGCCGCGCGGCGAAGCGCTGCCGGTGTCGACCACGAGGCGGCCGGTCGTCGACAGATCGATGCGCGGCGGGAGAACGCGAACCGGCACGACGAAGCGCGTGCTGTCGGCACCGGCGCGCGCCACGAGCTCGTAGCGCGGCGCAGTGGGCGGCGGAACGGGGAGAAATGCCAGGAAGGTTCCGTTCGGCGCCACGGTCACCGGCGCGCCGTTGATCGTGAGCGTCGCGTTACCGTTGCCGACCGACCCGAAGATGAAGTTCGAGTCGCGAACGGGAATGGCCTGGTTGGCTTCGGGAAACACGACCTTGGGCGTCAGCGGGCCCACCACCAACGGCACCGCGGGCAGCGGCGGCGCCACGCGCGGCGTGATCCCGCGCTCGAACGACCCGATGGTGGGGGGCGAGACGGGCGCCGTGGGACGCGAAGCGGGTGCGGTGCTGGGGGCGGGTGGAGACGGCGGGGGCGCGGGTGTCGATTGACAGCCCGCGACGAGGGCGACGAGCGCCAGACGTGAGATCCGCATGCAGGAAGGAATGTAGGACCGAGTGGGGCCGATGCGTTAGCGGGAGGTGAAACCGGTGAATCCGGGTGAATCAGGGTGAATCAGGGTGAAAGCATGGCGGGGTGCAATTCATTGACCACCCCCTCCCTCTCGGTCTATATTCGCGCCCCATGGATGTTTACCCGCCGGAGGACACCGCGTGACGTCATGCGCCTTCTGCGGACGGGAGAATGATGCCGAGTCGCGCTTCTGCATCGACTGTGGCAAGCCGATGAACCCGTCCGCCGCGCGTGTCGGACCCGCCTACGCCCCCACTCCCTCCGGGAGCCACGCACAGCCCGTGAGCATACCGCAAACGCGCGCGTCCGACGGTCTCACGCCGTGCCTGCGGTGCGGAAAAGGCGTGACCCCCGGACTGCCGTTCTGCGGTCACTGCGGCACGCGCGTCAGCACGCAGGCCGAACCGGGAAGCTGTGGGCAGTGCGGCGCCACGTACACGAAGGGCGTGGACATGTTCTGCGCCCGCTGCGGCACGCGGGTGGGCGAGCGGGTGTCGGTCGACGTCGCCTCCGCCGGCGGAACCAAAGTGCTCGCCGCCGGCCGGCTCGCGGCGGCGCCCAAGCTGTCGCTGCTCGGAGACTCCGCCGAAGCGGTGCAAACTTATACGCTCGAGCGCGGCGAAGCGGTGATAGGGCGCGGCGACGCCGACATCAGATTCGAGCACGATCACTTCATGTCGCCGCTGCACGTGCGTCTCGATCTGCGCGAGGGGCAGCTCTGCCTGCGCGACCTGGGATCGCGCAACGGCACGTGGGTATTCATCGATCACCCGGCCAAGCTCACCGACTGCGACCTCATTCTCGTGGGCTCGCAACTGCTGCGCTTCCGCCGGCTGGGCTACCCTGGACCACATCCGCCGGAGGCGGACTCCACGCGTCGCATGGGCTCGGCGGTTCCAACGGTGGACATCGCGGTGTTGGAGCAGTTGCGCGCCGACGGGAGCGTGCGCGACAGCTACCATCTCTCGCCCGGGCGCTCCGTCTCGATCGGACGCGAGCAGGGCGATTGGATCTTTCCCTACGACGCCACGATGAGCGGACGTCACGCCGAAATCCGGTCGGAGGACAGCGAGTTCTTCGTGCACGACGCGAGCAGCCGCAACGGTGTCGCGATGGCGGCGCGCGGCGAGCGCTCGATCAAGCAGGGGCAGCGCCTGCTCGTGGGCGACCAGATCCTGCGCGTGGAGAGCGTGTGAACGCGGCACTGAAAGTGTGCCCGCAGTGCGGGACCGAGTACCCGGCGAACGCGCGCTTCTGTGAGATCGATGGGACTGCCCTCCGCTCCGCGGCGGGCAGCGAGGATCTCATCGGCTCCATCATCGCCGACCGCTACTGCGTGCTGAAAAAGCTCGGCGAAGGCGGCATGGGGCAGGTGTATCTCGTCGAGCACGTGAAGATGGGCCGCAAGAGCGCGCTCAAGGTGATGCACCCCGGCATGGTGAAGGACGTGGACGCGATCAGCCGCTTCAATCGCGAAGCGGCGAACGCGAGCCGGATCAGCCACCCGAACGTGGCGTCGGTCTACGACTTCGGCGAGACGGCGGACGGCATCATCTATCTCGCGATGGAGTTCGTGGACGGGCCGCCGCTGACGAGCGTGATCGAGCAGCAGGGCGCACTGCCTGCCAAGCGCGCCGCCGAGATCGTGCGGCAGACCGCCGAGGCGCTGGCGGTGGCGTGCGACATGGGGATCGTGCATCGCGATCTCAAGCCCGACAACATCATGATCGCTCGCACGCGCGACGGGGCCGACCTGGTGAAGGTCGTGGACTTCGGCATCGCGAAGGCGGCGGGCATCGACGCGCAAAAGGTGACGAAGACGGGCCTCGTGGTCGGCACGCCCGACTACATGAGCCCCGAGCAGCTCGCCGGCGACAAGCTCGATGGGCGCAGCGACATCTATTCGTTGGGGCTCGTCGCTTTCAACATGCTCACCGGCGTGCTGCCCTTCCCGAGCGATTCGGCGCAGGAGTCGATGATCATGCGACTCACCGACAAGCCGAAGGCGCTGGCCGAGATGCGGCCCGACGTGTCGTGGCCGGCGGACGTGCAGGCGGTGATGGACAAGGCGCTCGAGCGCGACGCCTCGCTGCGGTACCAGCACGCGACGGAGTTCGGGCTCGCGCTGTTCCAAGCGGTCGACCGGATGCCGTCGACGGTCGCGTCGGAGATCGGGACGCAGGTGATGGCCGCGCCGGCCGTGCCCCCGACGCGCGTTGGACCGGCCGTTGCGACGCCGGCCGCGGCGACACAGGCGAGCGCTCCTGTGACCCAGGCCGCTGCGCCGCCGAAAAAGAGAAGTATGGTTCCCGTGATCGGTGGAATCGCCGCGGTGCTGGTCCTCGGCGCTGCCGCGTTCAAGATGATGGGCAAGCCGGCTGTCGCGGCTGACACGACACAAATGAAGGTCGCCGCGCCCGCCGACGCCAAGATCGACTTCGACCAGCTCGAGGAGATGGCGAAGGACTCCGTGACGGCGGCGAAGGCGCTGGAGCGGATTGCCGGCGTCAAGACACCGACCGACGAAGACAAGGTCCGCGTGGCCTACGTGCGATATCTTGCCCACCTGAGTCTCGGCCAGGCGAACGCGTGTACCGAGCTGAAAGCCATTCGCACCATCGCGCCGAAGACGTCGAAGGCCGCGGTGGTAAGACGGAACCTCACAGAAACCTGCGCCGACTAGCCGATCGCACGTGCCAGCCACCAACCCGTCGTCAATGAGCTCCATTCCCAACGCGCCGAGCGGCGAGGTGATCGTCCACGTTTTCGGACGCACCGACGTGGGCCGCACGCGCGAGCACAACGAGGACGCGTTCGTCGTCGCCGACCTGACGACCGACAACGCGACGCTCCAGCCGGAAGTACGGACGCACCACATTGGCCCCAAGGGCTCGCTCTTCATGGTGGCCGACGGCATGGGCGGCGCCGCGGCGGGCGAGATCGCGAGCGCCATGGCGGTGGACATCGTGCTCGGGGAGATGCGCACGAGCTGGATCGCGCAGAAAGAGGTGAGCTCGGAGGCGTTCGTCCGCGCCATCAAGCAGGCGACGAAGACGGCGAACGAGCGCATCAACTCCTACGCGGGCGCGCATCCGGAATTCCGCGGCATGGGGACCACGGCGACGGTGGCGGGAATCTTCGGCGACACGCTCTATCTCGCGCAGGTGGGCGACAGCCGCGCGTACGTCGTGCGCGACGGGGTGGCGCGGCAGATCACGAAGGATCAGTCGCTCATGCAGAAGCTGATCGAAGCGGGCGAGCTCACCGAGGAAGAAGCCGAGCACAGCGAGCGCCGCAACATCATTCTGCAGGCGCTCGGCCCCGAGCCGACGATCAAGGTGGACCTCACCCACCAGACCGTGCGCCGCGGCGATACGCTGGTCCTGTGCAGCGACGGCCTGTCGGGCCAGGTGAGCAAGGACGAGATCGCGGCGATCGTGACGGAGCACAGCGATCTCACGACGGCGTGCAAGGCCTTGATCGACCGCGCCAACGAAGCGGGCGGGCCGGACAACATCACGGTGATCGTCGCGCGCTTCGACGGAGCCGGCCTTCGACCGGCCGGTAATGAAGACGAAGTGGGACACCGCGTCTTTCAACTTCCCGAGACGGGCCAGACGCCGGCCATGGGGATCGACCGCATCGTCGACATGAACTCGCCCACGCAGCCGATGCCCGTGGTTCCGCGCGCGACCCGGCCGATTGCCGCGCCTTCGGTCGAGCGGGCGAGTGACGCCGGAGCGCCACCTCAGCCGCGGCCCGAAGTTTCGCCCGCGCGCCGCAGCGCCGGAAGCGTGATCGCCATCGTGTTGCTCGTGTTGCTCGTCGCCGCCGGCGCGTGGTTCGTGTATAGTCACCTACCCGCCGCGACCAGTTCCACCACGACGAGTACACCGAGGGGCTGATGTCCATCGAGCTGCGCATCCTCAGCGGGGTGCGCGCCGGTCAGAGTGAGTCGTTCGAGAAGCCGGTCGTCACCGTGGGCCGGAATCCGGCGAACGACCTTCGCTTCGACGCCACCGGCGACCTCGACGTGTCGACGAACCACGGCGAGATTCGCGGCGCGGACGGCCGGTACACGGTCCACGACAACCAAAGCACGAACGGCACGTTCGTGAACGGCCAGCGCGTGGCGCCGGGCGGTGCGCAAGAGCTGCGCGACGGCGACGTGGTGGGATTCGGCGCGCACGGGCCCACCGTGTCGGTGCGCATCGCCGGCGGACGCACCACTCCGGTGGGCGAGCGCATCACCAGCCGCATCGACAACCCAATCGGTCCAGTTGGCGCGCGGCGTCCGACGACCGAGCGAGTGGCGATCGCCGTGAAGCAACAGACGCGCGGCCTGCGCATCATCGCGGCCGGCTCGGCGATCGTGCTCGGCGCGCTGGCGGTGGGCGCGTACATGATGGGGCATCGCGAAGCCGCGGCGCGCGACACGCAGATCCAGCAGTTGATCGCCGCGAACGAGGCGGCGACGCGGGAATTTCAAGCGCGGCTGCAAGGCATCAACGACACCGCGCTCACGAACAGCCTGCGCCGGCGCAGCGACAGCCTGCTCGCCGCGGTTCGAGAGGCGCGGGGCGGCCAGCAGGTGGCGCTGGCACAGCTCGAGCTGCAGCGTAGCCACGACCTGCAGCGCAAGTTCAACGACATGGACCTGCCGGCGGTGCACGACGCGAACGACCCGGCGATCGTGCTCATCACCACCCTGCTTGGCGGCAAGGCGTTCGAGGCGACGGGCTTCTCGGTAAACGCGGCGGGGCTGATCGTGACGAACAGACACGTCGTGATCGACAGCGGCACGCGTGCGGCGCGGATCTCGGTGAAGTTCGCGAACACGAAGAGCTGGATCCGCGCCCACATCGTGAAGCTCGCCCCGAGCGCCGACGTCGACTTGGCGCTCATCCAGCCGGACGACGCGGCAACGTACCCCGCGGTGCACACCATCGCCGGCACGGTGGACACGCCCGTCGGTGGCACGATCGCGACGCTCGGCTTTCCGCTCGGCACCGACGTACAGATGGAAGGCAGCGGCAACGATCTCGTCGCCAAGACGTCGCTCACCATGGGCACGGTGAGCAAGAGTCTGACAGACCTGCTGCAGATCGATTCGTTCGCCTCGCACGGCTCGAGCGGCAGCCCGGTGTTCGACGCCCACGGGCACGTGATCGGCGTGGTGTGGGGCGGACCGCGCGACGCAGCCGGCCGGATCGTCTACGCGGTGCCGGCCCCGCGGATCGCCGAGCTGGTGCGAGGTGCGAAGTGACGTTCGAGCAGCGCTCCATGGACGACATCTCGTTCAGCGACAGCCCGCCGCTCGGCGACGACGAGCTGAACGCGCTGTTCGACCGGTCGTGGCCCGCGCATTCGCGCACCAGCTACCAGTCGGTCCTCGCGCACAGCCTGGCGTACATCGTTGCGCGGCAGGGCGAGCAGCTCGTTGGCTTCGTGAACCTCGCGACCGACGGAGGCATCCACGCGTTCCTGCTCGACACCACGGTACTGCCGGAGTTTAGAGATCGTGGAATCGGCACGGCGCTGATTCAGCGCGCCATCGCCGCCGCGGAGCAGCGCGGCATGCAATGGGTGCACGTCGACTTCGATGAAAAGCACGACATCTTGTACCGGCGCGCCGGGTTTCAGGCCACGCTCGCCGGGCTGGTGAAGCTGGCGCCGCGCGTTTCCCCGCCCGCCGTGCAGCGCGCCCCAGCGCCCGCTGCATTCTCTACGCCGGTGGACCTGCCTGCGTCGCCCTTCGAGCGGCTGCGCGCCACGAGCCTGCTCTTCCAGTGCTTCCTCGGGGCGGTGGCCGTGATGGGGTTGTCGCGGCTCGTCCTGGGAGGAACCACTCCGCCGACCGCGGACTCGGGCATGTTCGCGCTGTTCTACCTCGGCATCGGCATCGTGATCCTGATGCGGGCGCGCGGGGCGGGGCTGAGCGCGGAGCGGTTGTTTGGTCCCGCGCCGAACGCAGCGACCCTGCGGTTGACGATCGTCGCCATACCGCTCGGCATGCTGGCGATCGCCGGATTCTGGCTGCTCTTTCTTCCGCTGTCGTTCATCGCGCCCGACTTCGTGCGAAGCTGGGCGCTCGCCAACGCCAACCGCATGCCGGTGCACTCGCTGCCCGTGTGGGCGGGACAGTTCTGCGTCGCGGTATTGATCGCACCGGTGGTGGAAGAGGTGCTCTTTCGCGGAATTCTCATGCAGCGCTGGGCGCGCAAGTGGGGCACGCTCACGGGCGTGATCGTCAGCTCGGCGCTGTTCGCCTTGGGGCACGTGGAGCTGCTGGGACACTTCGTGTTCGGCGTGGCCATGTGTGCGCTGTACCTGCGAACGCGGAGCTTGTGGGTGCCGATCGCGACGCACGCGTTGAACAATTTTCTGGCGTCAATGGTGCAGTTGGCGGGAGTGATCAGTCCGGAGAAGGAAGGGCCGGAGATGAGCTTGATGATGCTGAGGTCGCAGTGGTGGATAGGGCTGTTGTTGCTCGCCGGCTCATTGGCGTTGCTCGAGTTGTACCGCAGGCGGTTCTGGTCCGGCATTGATTTGCGCGTGCTGTTGAAGGGGCCGGTGCCGTACGAGTCGTAGAGTTTTCTCGATGCGCGCCTATTCTTGAAACGACATGGCTCTCGACGCCCCGCGCCCCGAAGACCTCCCGCTCCACGACGACGTCCGCTGGCTCGCGGCGTCGCTCGGACGCGTCATCGGCCGGCTCGAGGGCGACGCGGCCTTTCAAACCATTGAATCGCTGCGCCGCGCCTGCCGCGCGCGGCGTCATGGCGACGCGGGCGCTCCGTCGCTCGACGAGCTGCTCGCGCAGGTCGAAGCGCTTCCGCTCGAGCGCAGCGCGGTCACGGCGCGCGCGTTCACGCTCTTCTTTCTGCTGATCAACACCGCCGAGCAGGTGCATCGCGTTCGCCGCGCGCGTGCGTATCGCACGATCGACAACGCCGAGCCGCAGCCCGGTTCCGCTCGCTGGGTGATGCGTGCGCTGCACGCCGCCGGACGCAGCGCGCCGGAGGTCGAGCGCGCGATGCTCGGCCTCGACGTCAGACCCGTGCTCACGGCACACCCGACGGAATCCACGCGGCGCACGCTGCTCTCGCTGCAGGCGCGCGTGGCCGAGCTGCTGCTCGCGCGCGAGGGAACGCCGCTCGCCGAGCGGCGCGTGATCGAGGAAGCGCTCGACGGCGAGGTGGAGCTGCTCTGGATCACCGCCGAGGTGCGGCACGATCGCCCGTCGGTGAAAGACGAAGTGAGCACCGTGCTCTGGTACCTCGAGACGCGACTGCTCGACGCCGGCGCCCGTGCGCGCGACGCGTTGATCCGCGCGTTCGAGGAGGAGTTCGGCACCACGTCGGACGCGGTGCAGCAGCTCGTGCCGCTGCGCACGGGCAACTGGGTCGGCGGCGATCGCGACGGCAATCCGTTCGTCACGCCGGAGGTGACCGTCGCCACCGCGCGGCGCGCGAGCTACGCGATCCTCGGACGCTATGCCGAGGCGATCGCCGGTCTGGTGGAGCGGCTGTCGGTGTCGGCCGCGATCGCTCCGCCCACCGCGGAGCTGCGCGCGTCGATCGAGTCGGACGCCGCGCTACTGCCCGAGGTGTACGAGGCCAATCGCCGCCGCAACGCCGACGAGCCGCTGCGGCTCAAGCTGTCGCTCATGGCGGCGCGCGTCGAAGCAGCGCGCCGGCTCACTGCCGCGCGCGACGCGGGGCGAGTCGCCGACGAACCGGCCGCGTACGGCGAGGCCGCGCAGCTCGAGCGCGACCTGCTGCTCATGCGGGAGAACGTGATGCGCGCCGGCGCCGCGCACGTCTGCCGGACCACGATCGATCCGCTGCTCGCCGTCGTACGAGCGCATGGACTGTACGGGTATCTGATGGACATCCGCGATCACGCCGACGTTCACCGTGCCGCGCTCGACGACATTGCCGCGCAGCTGGGCGCGTCGCCGCTCGCGGGCGATGTGCTTCGCGCCGAGCTCGCGGGGCGGCGGCCGCTCGTCAACGCGCACCTGCCGTTGGCGGCAGAGACGACGCGCGTGCTCGACACTTTTCGCGCGGTGCGCACCATTCAGACGGAGCTGGGCGAGCGCGCCGCGAGCACGTACATCGTGTCGATGACGACGGAGCCCGACGACCTGCTGCGCGTGCTGCTCTTTGCGCGCGAGACCGGGTTAGCGGATCTCGCGGCCGACCCGCCGGAGTCGCACCTCGACGTGGTGCCGCTGTTCGAGACGCTCGACGATCTCGAGCGCGCGCCCGCCGTGATGCGCGCGCTGCTCGACGACCCGGTGTATCGCCGCCAGCTCGCGGCGCGCGGCAACCGGCAGGAGGTGATGATCGGCTATTCGGATTCGGGCAAGGACGCCGGCATCCTCGCGTCGTCGTGGGCGCTCTATCAGGGACAGGAGGCGCTCGCCGCGCTCTTCCGCGACGCCGGAGTGGAGCTGCGCCTCTTTCATGGGCGCGGCGGCAGCGTGGGACGCGGAGGCGGCTCGCCCGTCGCGCGCGCGTTGGCCGCGCTGCCGCCCGGCACGGTGAACGGGCGCATCAAGATCACGGAGCAGGGCGAGATCATCTCGCAGCAATTCGGGCTGCTGCCCGTGGCGGAGCGCACCCTCGAGGTGACGCTCGCCGGTGCGCTGTCGCAGGAGTTCAACGAGTGGCCGAAGACGAACTCCGCCGAGGAGATGAGCGCGTTCCGCGCCGCGATGACCGACCTGTCGGCTCGCGGGCTCGCGGTGTACCGCGATCTCGTGCACGAGCACGACGCGCTGTTCACGCTCTTTCGCACGGCGACGCCGATCGACGAGCTGGCCGACGCACGCTTCGGCTCGCGGCCCGCGTACCGCCCCGGCGCCGGCGCCGGGATCGCCGGCATCCGCGCGATACCGTGGGGATTCGGTTGGACGCAGATCCGCCTCATGCTCACCGGCTGGCTCGGCGCGGGCACCGCGCTGGCGCACTATGCGTCGACGCCCGAGGGACTCGACGTTCTCCGCCGCATGGCGGCGAGCTGGCCCTTCTTCGACGATCTGCTCGGGAAGATCGAGATGGTCTGCGCCAAGACCGACGTGGAGATCGCGCGGGCGTACGTGCGGAACCTGGGCGGCGACGTCGCGCTGTTGTCGCGGCTCGAGCAGGAGTTTGCGAGCACGGTCGACGCGGTGCTGCGCATTCGGAACAGCCCGGTGCTGCTGCGCGAGAACGCGGTGCTCCGCTCGGCGATCGCGCTGCGGAATCCGTACGTCGATCCATTGTCGCTGCTGCAGATCGCGCTGCTGCGGAAGAAGCGAGGGCTCGCGGAGAACGATCCGGAGCGTGGCGCGGTGAATGCCGTGCTGGCGACGACGTTGAGTGGAATTGCGCAGGGGCTCAGGAATACCGGGTAGCGACGCGCGGCACGACGCCTCCTCGCGCACCTAGGCGGGCGTCAGCTTCCCCAACACGCGTGGACCTTTCGCCCCAGTCGCCCGCGGCACGTTCCCCGGCTCTCCGGAGACGTGCAGGTAGGCCAGCAGCGCGAACGCCACGGCCTCTTTCGCCTCGCCGTCGAAGTACCGGTCCGCGAACGCACGCACGCGCACCGGTCCGATCGACTGTGCGATCATTCCCACGAGCGTCGGGTTCTTCGCGCCGCCGCCGGAGAGCAGCACCTCTTCCACCGGCTCGGGCATGAACCGGCGGTACGCGTCGGCGATGGACGCGGCCGTGAGCTGCGTCGCGGTCGCTACTATGTCTTCGCTGGAGCAGCGGGGCGCAATCTCGCGGCAGCGCACGACGAGCCGTTCGACGTACGCCGCGTCGAACAGCTCACGTCCCGTGGACTTGGGCGGAGGCGCCGAGAAATACGGATGTGCCAGTAGCTCGCGCACGACCTCAGCGATCGGTTGGCCCGCAGCCGCCAGCCGCCCATCCTCGTCGTATGACAATTCCGGAAAGAGCGTTCTCGTAACCGCGTCGATCACGGCTACCCCTGGTCCGGTGTCGAACGCCCGCACACCGTCGAGCTGCCCGTTCGGCGGAACGATCGTCACGTTCCCGATGCCTCCGATGTTCTGCAGCGCCCGCCACTCGTCGTTGGCGAACAGCATGGCGTCGGCGATCGGCACCAGCGGCGCGCCCTGCCCGCCCGCCGCCACGTCGCGCACCCGGAAGTCGCTCACCACCGCGATGCCCGTCCGCTCGGCGATCACCGCCGCCTCGCCGATCTGCCAGGTGGAATGCGGCGCTTCGTGCCACAGCGTCTGGCCGTGCGAGCCGATCGCCCGCACCTCCGAACGCTGCACACCCGCTTCGGCCAGCACGGCGACCGCCGCGTCGGCGAGCCACGTGCCGAGGTCGAAGCCCAAGCGGCAGTACTCCTGCGCGGTGCCGGCGATGAGCGCGCGGCGAAGCTGGTCGCGCTGCGGTGGAGTGTAATGCGTGCCGATGAACGCGAGGAGCTGCGCCTCGATCTTCCCCGTGTCGTCGCGGCCGAAGCGCACGGCGGCGGCGGAGATGCCGTCGAGCGACGTTCCCGACATCAAGCCGACGTAGACGCTCACGCCGAGCGCACCGGCGGCGGCGGGCGATCGATGACACGCCGAATCACACCGCCCGCGGCGCCGAGCGCGCGCTCGGCCTCCTCGCGCGACACGCCGAGGAAGTGCATGACGATCGCCGCCTTCACCCTGCCGCCGCTCTCATCGAGCAGCTGGCGCGCCTCGGTGCGATCGACGTCGCAGACCTCCATGAGAATTCTCTCAGTGCGGTCCTCGAGCTTGACGTTCGTCGCCCGCAGGTCGACCATGATGTTGCCGAACGTCTTGCCAAGGCGGATCATGGCGCCGGTCGTGATCATGTTGAGCACGAGCTTGGTCGCCGTTCCGGCTTTCATGCGCGTGGAACCGGTGACGACCTCGGGACCGGTGAGCGGGAGAATCAGAATCTCGGCGGCGTCGCGCACGTTGGCGGGCGGAGGCGAGCACGCGACGAGCGCCGTGGCCGCGCCGATGCTCCGCGCGTGCATCAGGGCGCGGTGCACGTACGGTGTCGTTCCGGAGGCGGCGATTCCGACGACGAAATCGCCGGCCCGCACCCCGTGCGTCTCGAGATCTTCGACGGCCCCCTCGAGCCGGTCTTCCGCGCCCTCCTGCGCACGCGTGAGCGCCGGAAGTCCGCCGGCAATGATCCCCTGTACCATCTCGGGATCGGTGCCGAAGGTGGGCGGACATTCCGAGGCGTCGAGCACACCGAGGCGTCCGGACGTACCGGCGCCGACGTAGAAGAGGCGGCCGCCGCTGCGGAACGTGCGCTCCGCCTGCTCGATCGCGCGCGCGATCTCCGTGCGCTGCGAGGCGACGGCGTCGGGAACGGTTCGGTCTTCGGCGTTTATGAGATCGACGATCTCGATGGGCGACGCGAGATCGATCTCGGCGGTGCGCGGGTTTCGGCGCTCGGTCAGCCGGGGGTCGATGAACGTCATGTCGCCGGATAACTTACGCGGAGTCGAGCGCGACCCGCAACACAGCAGAGAGAGTCCGACTCGCGGAACGACCGTGGGCATCGCCGCGGGGTTCGCCAACGCGCCGCTCACCTACACGTGGGGCTCGCAGTTCGGCGGCGGCTCGTTCGACGGCTGCGGCGGGCAGTGCCGCGCCGAGGCGGACATCACGCAGGATACCATCTTCATCCGGGGCGGTGGATACGGTAACTTCGCGGGGTTCCACGGCGTGTACGTGGCCGAGGTGGTCGATTTCGTGTTGCATCATCAGGGCTCGGCCGTCGTGGCGCAGACCGCGCCGCGTTTCTTTACTCTCCGCGCGGGGTTTCGTGTGGGGTTTGAGGGGTATTGAATGAGAAAAGTGGCAAGGGTCAGCCCCAGCGACATGACAGGTGTGATCCTGAGCGAACCCACGGGTGTCATCCTGAGCGAAGGGCCAGGTGTCATCCTGAGCGAAGCGAAGGATCGGCTTGCACGTCGGCGGAAGCCGAGATCTTTTCGGCGCACGGAGATCCTTCGGTCGCTTCGCTCCCTCAGGATGACAGGGCTGCGCTCCCTCGCGATGACAGCGCTGCGCTCCCTCGCGATGACAGGGTTGCGCTCCCTCGCGATGACAGGGCTGCGCTCCCTCAGGATGACAGGGCTTCGCTCCCTCGCGATGACAGAACTGCGCACCCTCGCGATGACAACGCTGCGTTCCGTCACGATGACAACACCACGCCTCGTCGCGCTGACAGCAGTCCTGCTCCTCGCCGCCTGCCACCGCCAGCCAGTCTTCACCCCCGGCGCCACCGACATCGGCTTTCCGTCGTCGAGCGCCACCGGCACGGCAACGTACAGCGGCGACCGGCGCGCGCCGGTATTCCCGGCGGCGTGGCCGCATCAACCCGGACGCGCGGCGGTATTCGGCTCGCACGCCATGGTCGCCAGCGACGCGCCGCTCGCCAGCCAAGCCGGCGTGGAGATCCTCAAGCGCGGCGGCAACGCCGTCGATGCGGCCGTCGCGGTTGGCTTCGCGATGGCCGTCGTCTTTCCCGAGGCCGGCAACATCGGCGGCGGCGGGTACATGGTCATTCGCATGGCCGACGGCCGCAGTGCCGCGCTCGACTACCGCGAGATCGCGCCGCTCGCCGCGACGCGCGACATGTACCTCGACGACAAGGGCAACCTCACCAACAAGAGCGTCGTGGGGCCGCTGGCCAGCGGCGTGCCGGGCGCGGTCGCCGGCCTCACCGCCGCGCTGGCGAAGTACGGCACGCTGTCGCTCGCCGACGTCATGGCGCCGGCGATCCGCTACGCCGAGCAAGGGTTCGTCGTGGACAGCGCGCAGGCGCGGTCGTACAACGGCAACGCGCGGCTCCTCCGCCAGTTCGGCGGCGCCGACGTCTTCCTTCCGAACGGCAAGCCGCTCGCCGTCGGCACGCGCCTCGTGCAGGCCGATCTCGCGCGCACGCTGCATCGCATCGCCGACCAGGGCGCCGCGGGCTTCTATGCGGGTGAGACGGCCAAGCTCATCGCAACCGAGATGCAGCAAGACGGCGGCATCCTCACCGAGCAGGATCTCTCGCGCTACAAGCCCGTCTGGCGCGACGCGGTCAAGTCCACGTATCGCGGCTACACGCTGCTCACCATGCCGCCGTCGTCGTCGGGCGGCGTGGTCGTGACGGAAACGCTCAACATCCTCGAGGGCTTCCCCGCCATGCCGCCGTTCGGCAGCGCGGAGTACGCACATGTTCTCGGCTCGGCGTATCAGCGCGCGTTCATCGACCGGAACGAGAAGCTCGCCGACCCGGCATTCGCGCAGGTGCCGCTGCAACAGCTCACCGACAAGGCGTACGCGGCCAAGCTGCGCGCGACGATCGGCCGCGACCGCGCCACGCCGACGTCGGTGCAGGCGAAGACGATGCGCGAAGGAATGGAAACGACGCACTACTCCGTGGCCGACGCGAACGGCAACGCCGTGGCCACCACGACGACGCTCAATGCGCTGTACGGCTCCGGCGTCTACGTGCGCGGCGGAGGCTTCTTCCTCAACGACGAGATGGACGACTTCGCCGCCGCGCCCGGCAAGCCGAACATGTTCGGGCTGGTGCAGGGCGAGGCGAACGCGATTCAGCCCGGCAAGCGCATGCTCAGCGCGATGTCCCCAACGATCGTGCTCGATCGCGACGGGTCATTGCTGCTCGTCGTGGGCAGCCGCGGCGGCCCGCGCATCATCACGAGCACGTCCCAGGTGATCCTCAACGTGCTCGACCAGCACATGATCCTCTCCGACGCCGTGAGCGCGCCGCGCATCCATCACCAGGCGCTGCCCGATTCGCTGCAGTACGAACGGAATGGCTTGTCGGCCGCGGTGGTGGACTCGCTGCGGCAGATGGGCTACGGCGTGGCGCCGAGCGGCGGAGTGGGACTCATCAACGCGATCATGCGCGTGCGCGGAGGCTTCGAGGGGATGAGCGATCCGCGGTCGAGTGGAAGGCCGGTGGGCTACTAAACGGCACCAAGGCCGACACGGAAACGACAAACGCGGACCCGGCGCGAAAGTACTCGCACCGTGGTCCGCGTTTGTGCACGTGTCGTCCGCGTTAGTGCGGTCTAGGCTTTGACGGTCGCCGGCGAATTCAGCCGCACGACGATGCTCGAGCCCTGGTCGATGCACCCCTGAAAGTTCGCCGTCGCCGAGGCGGCCGCGGCACCACCGGCTGCGCCGACCGCGCCGCCGATCACCGTGCCCTTCGTGCTCTTGCCGAGGATTCTGCCGGCGATCGCGCCGATCACCGCGCCGGTGGCCACCTTCTGAATGTCCTTGGCCTGTGACTCGTCGCGCACGCGCGTCACCGACGCCGACTGCACGCTCGCGTCGATCGGATACGTCTTGCCGCCGAACGACACGGAGTTCACCGCGAACTCCATGATGATTTTGTCATTCGCGTTCTCACTCCGCTTGAGCTGCGTCACCGTCATGTTGACCGTGGCGCCCGCGGGGATCACGGCACCGTTCGAGCCGGTCACGGTGTTCTCGACCGTCGCCGAGACGTGGTCGCCCACGGCGTTGGTGTTCGTGCAGATCTTCGAGCCCGCCGTGGCGTTCAGCGTCGAGCCGGCCGCGATCGTACCGACCGCGCCGCCGCCCGTGGCGCCGGGATTGCTCGACGCACCGGGGTTCGTGGTGCGCGTGTTGCCACTCGGCGTCGTCACCGGTACGGGTGCGGGCGCCGGCGCGGGCGTCGTCGGACGCGGAGTGGGCGTGCGCGGTGCCGGCCGCGGCGTGCGGGCTGCCGGACGCGACGTCGTCGGGGCGGATGTCGCGGCAGGCGTCACCGGCTGATTCGCCGGAACGTCCTTCAACTGCGGCTGGGCGGTGGAGTCGCGATTTGCGAGAGCAAGGTCGCGATTCAACGTACTGTCTGCGCCGAGCGCCGCGCTGTCGGGAGCCTTTTTGTCGGCGCTGCTGCACGCACCGAGCAAGGTGACAAACGCGACCAAAACCGGCGCCCCAAGACGGCGGGTATATTTCTGCATGGGAAGTCCTCCTGGAGTATGCTGAGCGAGTCGCAAGCCATATGCCAACGATGAGCTCCCTTCGACGATTGCTACCTTATTACCTCCCGTACAGGCGGGATGTTGCAATAGGGTTGGTGCTCGTGGTCGCTTCCGCAGCCTTCTCGAGCGTGGTGCCATGGTTCCTGCGCCGCGCGCTCGACGGAATTCGAGCCGGCGCGCCGCTGCGCTCCATCTGGCTGCTCGGTGGCGCGATGGTTCTCGTCTCGGTCATCGGCGGATTCGGGCGTTTCTGGATGCGCCAACTCCTCAACGGCGTCAGCCGCTGGATCGAATACGATCTGCGCAACGACCTCTTCAAGCGCCTCGAGCTCGCCGATCCCACGTACTACTCGAGCATCCGCACCGGCGACATCATGGCGCGGCTAACGAACGACTTGAGCGCGGTGCGCCAGGCGTCGGGCCCGGCGATCATGTACCTGATGAACACCATCGCCGGCGGCGCCTTCGCGCTGGCGTTCATGGTGCGCATCTCTCCGCGTCTCACGCTCGTGGCCGCGCTGCCGCTCGCGCTCCTGCCGGTGCTCGGCATTCTCATGGGGCGGCGCATCCACTCGCGCTTCGAGGCGGTGCAGGCGCACTTCAGCGATCTCACCACGCTCGCGCAGGAAAATCTCGCCGGCGTGCGGATCGTGCGCGCCTTCCGTCAGGAGACCGCCGAGGTCGATCGCTTCGCCGCGCTGAACGAGGGCTACCTGCAGAAGAACATGAAGCTCGCGAAGCTGTACGGCATCATGCAGCCGGGCTTCTCGATCTTCGCGGGGCTCGGCATGGTGGCCGTGCTCTGGCTCGGCGGGGGACTCGTGCTCGACGGCACGATCACCGTGGGCAGCTTCGTGGCGTTCGGCATGTATCTCGGCATGCTCACCTGGCCGCTCATCGCGTTGGGGTGGGTGATCAATCTCTTTCAGCGCGGCGCCGCGTCGATGTCGCGGCTGCTCGACATCCTCGACGCGCGATCGCTGCTCGCCGAGCCGGCGACACCGCGCGTTCTGCCCCCAGCGGCGGCGGGCCGGTCGCTCGAGTTTCGGAACGTGGGCTTCCACTATCCCACCGAGGCGGGCGGCGAGGCGCGCTGGGTGCTGCGCCACATCTCGTTCACCGCACCGGCCGGCGCGACGATCGGCGTGGTGGGCGCAACGGCCAGCGGCAAGAGCGCGCTGATGGATCTCGTGCCGCGGCTGTACGATCCGCAGGAAGGAGAGATCCTGCTCGACGGCGTACCGATTCGTGACGTCGATCTCGCCGCGTTGCGACGCGAGATCGGCTACGTACCGCAGGAGAGCTTTCTGTTCAGCGACACCATTGGCGCGAACCTGGTCTACGGAGCGAACGACGAGCAGGCGGGAGCGTGGGCCGCCGACATCGCGCAGCTCTCCAGCACGATCCAGAATTTTCCCGGCGGCTACGACACCCTGCTCGGCGAGCGGGGCATCAACCTGTCGGGCGGACAAAAGCAGCGCGCGGCGCTCGCACGGGCGCTGGCGCGGAGGCCGAGCGTCGTGCTGCTCGACGACGCGCTCTCGGCGGTCGACACGCACACCGAGGCGGAAATTCTTCGGTCGCTGCGCGACGCACTCTCCGGACGTACCGCGCTCATCGCGTCGCACCGCGTGAGCGCGATTCGGGACGCAACGTGGATCATCGTGCTGGACGAAGGGAAGATCGTGGAGCAGGGGCGTCACGGCGATCTGCTGGCGCGCGGCGGGCGCTACTGGGCGCTCCTCAGCCGTCAACAGCTCGAGGAGTCGATCGAAGCCGACGAAGACGAGTTGGCAGAGTCAGCAACAGAGGGTACAATAAGCGGATGACCAGGGTCGAGCGCGCCACCGAATCGAAACCATTGGATCCCCACTCCGCCGACGGCGATCATCTCGCCTCGCTGGAGGCGCAGCTCAAGGAGGCGATCGTCGAGATCGCCGAGCTGCGCGCGCGCGACGCGCTGAAGACGCAGTTCCTCGCGAACATCTCCCACGATCTGCGCACGCCGCTCACCGCGGTGATCACGCACGCCGAAATCCTGCGCGACGGCATCCTCGGCGACCTCGCGCCGCGGCAGATGGAGAGCGTGCGCGGCATCATCAGCGGTGGGCGCCAACTGCTCAACCAGGTCGGCGAGATCCTGACGTACGCGCGCGGCGCGGCGAATCAGCTCACGCTCGTCTGCACGGAGTTCGCGATTCGCGAAACCCTCGAGCAGGTGAGCACGCTGAACGAGTCGCTGCTCAAGAAGAAGAAGCTGCATCTCGCCGTGGACGTGGCCGCCGACGTTCCGCACATCGTCGCGGACCGCGAAAAGATCGCGCACGTGGTGGGCAACCTGCTCGGCAACGCCATCGAGTTCACGCCGACCGACGGCCACATCTGGCTGCGCGCCAGGCGCGGCGCGGGACACGACGCGGAGTGCGTCGTCGTCGAAGTGGCCGACTCGGGCGTCGGCATCTCGCCGGAGCATCACGATCTGATCTTCCGCGAGTTCGCCCAGGTGGACTCGACGCCGTCGCGCTCACACCATGGCACGGGCCTTGGCCTCACGATCGCGCGCAAGCTCGTGGAGCTGCACAACGGGCGCATCTGGGTGGAGAGCGACCTCGGCGAAGGAAGTCGATTCTTCTTCACGGTTCCGTTCGACCAGCCCGAGTAGGGCGCGCCGGTGGCCAGCGAGCAGGCGCACGTTCTCATCGTCGAGGACAACGAGCTGGTGACGTCGGCGATGGCCATCCTCTTCGAGAGCGCGGACCGGCGCGTGTCGACCGCGGGCACGATCGCCGAGGCGCTCGGCGTGGCGGCGCGCGATCCGGCGAAGCTGGTGCTGCTCGATCTCACGCTGCCCGATGGGGACGGGCTGGCGCTCGTGGGGCCGCTGTTGGCGTCCGGGTGCGGGGCGGTGGTGGCGTTGACGGGCAGGGACGATCCGGAGACGCGGGCGAGGTGTCTGGAGGCGGGATGCGTGGAGGTGTTGGTCAAGCCGGTGCCGGCGAGAGAGCTCGTGTCGCGGAGCGCGGTGTGGCTCGACGGCTAGGCGGCGCTTTATGCGCTGTGAGTTTAGAGTCTCGCGCTGTCCGTCGTTAGGTCGCGCCCGTCCCGACAGAGGGCCGTCGCAGTCCATCTGTCACTTGGCGACGAGTGGCGCACAACGCCGAACTCGTAGCGCGTAAAGAGCCCAGCTTACAAGACGTTTCTCAGAAAGTCGGGCGTCCATCCTTGCATCGCGTTCGTGATCACGACCAAGTAATTCGTGATCATCAACAACGCGACGACGACCAACACGGCCCCGGACAGCCGGTTCACCCAGACCATTCGGCTCTTCAACACGGAGAACGCCGAGAGAAAGCGCTCCATCGCCACCGCCGCGAGCACGAACGGAATCGCCAGCCCGAGCGAATAGGCGCCGAGCAGCACCACGCCGCGCGACAAGTCCCCTTGCGATGCCGCGTAGGTGAGGATGCTGCCCAAGATCGGCCCGATACACGGCGTCCATCCCGCGCCGAACGCGATGCCCACGACGAGCGTCCCTAGGTAGCCCAACGGCTTGTCGGTGACGTGAAACCGGCGCTCCCGCGAGAAAGCCCCTAGGTTGAAGACACCGAGCAGGTAGAGCCCGAACGCCAGAACCAGCACGCCGCCCACTCGGCTGATCCACACCCGATACGTCACCAGCAGCCGGCCGAGGAGCGTGGCGGATGCGCCGAGTGCGAGGAAGATGAGCGAGAAGCCGAGCACGAAGAGCAGCGCGTGCACGAGCGCCACGCGGCGCGACCGCTGCACGTCGTCCAGCGTCATCCCCGTGATGAAGGTGATGTAGCTGGGGATGAGCGGAAGCACACAGGGCGAGAGGAAGCTGGCCAAACCAGCTCCGAACGCGATGGGAACGGCGACGTCTGCAGACAAAGGCGGGAGTCGTTTCCTTCGTTGGTACTTCGGTCTGAAATATCGCGTCTTTCGGCGCGAGCGGCGACCCGACGACGGACGCCGCGGACTCGTCATGCTGCAGATCGACGCGCTGTCCTACGTCGAGCTGCGCCGGGCGATCGAGCTCGGATACTGCCCCACCATCTCGCAGATGGTGCGCGAAGAAGGATACACCCTTCGCCGCTGGTTTTGCGGGTTGCCGTCGGCCACGCCGTACTGCCAGGCGGGCATCTTTCACGGCGAGAACGAGTGCATCCCGGCGTTTCGCTTCTACGACAAGAAGGAACGTCGGGTCGTCACCTGCAATACGCCGTCGGGCGTACAGTACATCCGCGACCGCATCCACTCGCCGGGCGCGCTGGCCGGCGGGTCGAGCTACGTGAACCTGCTCGACGGCGACGCACAGACGGTGGCGCTGACCGTGGCGACGCGCGAGAAGATGTCGGTGTTCCGGCGGCTGGGCGGGTGGCGCATGGCGCTGCTCATCGCGATCCATCCCATTCGCGTGATGCGCATGGTGCTGCAGTCGGTGCTGGAGTGGCTGCGCGAAGAGTACGAGCGCGCCGCCGGGGAGCTGGCGCGCAAGCGCACGCACAGCGAGGGCCTCTTTCCCTTCGTGCGCGTGTTGAGCAACGTCATCGTGCGCGAGTTGCAAACCATGGCGATCGTGCTCGACGTCTACCTCGGCGTGCCGATCATTTATAGCACGTACATGCAATACGACGAGCTCGGACATCACTTCGGCCCGTCGAGCTTTCAGGCGTTACGCGATCTTCGCCGGACCGACGCGCGCATTCGCGAGATTCGGCGCATGATCCACGCCGCCGGCGGCCGTGAGTACGATCTCGTGTTGCTCTCCGACCACGGCATGACGCCGTCGGCGAGCTATCGCGTGCTCTTCGGCGAGACGCTGGGCAAGACGGTGGAGCGCATTCTTCAGGGCGACGCCGCGCGACGTGGACAGGCGCCGCTCAAATCGCACGAGAGCTTCTCGGACATGTCCGAGTACGCCGACATGGGGCCGCAGGTGCTCGAGGCCGCGGTGCAGGTGACGCCCGAATCGCAGCCGATGTTCCGCCGCGGACTCGGACGCGCGCGCGACTGGCTGCGCAGCAAGTACGGTATCCGCGAGCTCATTCTCCCGGAGAAGTATCGCATCGACGAGGAGAACGAGGTCGTGGTGACCTACAGCTCCTGTCTCGCACTGCTCTACTTTGCCGACGCGGAGGCGCCGCTGAGCCTCACCGACATCGCGCGCGACTCGCGGCGGGCGAATCTCTATCTCGAGCTGCTGCGCCATCCCGGCGTGGGTTTGCTCGGAACTCGGAACGGACCTTCCGTACATCTGGAGAGTACCGCCGGACGCGCGATCATCGTCGACGGAGCGCTCGAGGTGCTCGAGGGCACGAATCCCCTCGAGCGCTACGAGTCGACGGCTTCGGTCGTCCGCGCGGTGGAGCATCTCGTCTCGCAGTCCAATGGCGGCGACGTCACCATTTTCGGAGCGTACGACGGATACGAGATCGTGTCGTTCGACGACCAGATCGGCGCCCACGGCGCGGCCGGCGGCAATCAGCTCCATCCCTTCCTGATCGGCCCCGCGCATCTCGAGCTCGAGACGGCGCGGCTCCAGGATGCGCGGGACATCAATGGTGCCGTGTTGCGGAAGTATGCGCGCTGAGCGTGTCCAGGCGTCTGGCATCTTGAGGGAGCGACGTGACTCTGTCATCCTGAGGGAGCGACGCGACCCCGTCATCCTGAGGGAGCGAAGCGACCCTGTCATCCTGAGGGAGCGAAGCGACCGAAGGATCGTCGAGGCGCGAAAGCGATCCTTCGCGTTGCTCAGGATGACATACGACGCTGTCATCCTGAGGGAGCGAAGCGACCGAAGGATCGTTCAGCCGCGAAAGCGATCCTTCGCGTTGCTCAGGATGACATGCGACGCTGTCATCCTGAGGGAGCGAAGCGACCGAAGGATCGCTCCGCCGCGAAAGCGATCCTTCGCGTTGCTCAGGATGACATGTGACTTTGTCATCCTGAGGGAGCGAAGCGACCGAAGGATCGTCGAGGCGCGAAAGCGATCCTTCGCGTTGCTCAGGATGACATGCGTCCTGTTGGCGGTCGCGTTCCCCGCCGCCGCGCAAACCGCCGCCCAGACCGGCGTCATCGCCGGCCGAACGCTCGACGCATCGACCGGCGAACCGCGTCCTGGTGTGGGCGTGGCCATCGTCGGAACGACGCGCGGCGCGATCGCGGACCTCGACGGCCGCTTCATCATTCCCGGCGTTCCCGCCGGCGACGTCTCGCTCCGCGCGCGGCTGCTCGGATTCAAGACACTCGAGCGGCGCGTCATCGTGCGCGCCGGCGACACGGCGCGCGTCGAGCTCCGCCTCGAGACCGAGGCCACCGTGCTCGGCGCCGTGAAGACCGAGGCCAAGCTCGCCGAGCGCGACGTGTACGAGTCGAGGCCGAGCGTGGGGACGGTGCAGATCACGGCGCGCGCCGCCGAGGGCGTGCCGAAGTTCGGCGAGCCGGACATCATTCGCATCGTGCAACTATTGCCCGGCGTGGAAGCGCGCAACGATTTCTCGACGGGCCTCAACGTGCGCGGCGGCGAGTCGGATCAGAATCTCATCCTGCTCGACGGCTACCCCATCTACAACCCGTTTCACTTGGGCGGGTTGTTCAGCACGTTCATCGATCCCACCGTGCGCGACGTCACGCTGATGACCGGCGGCTTCCCTGCGCGCTACGGCGGCCGGTTGTCGGCGGTGCTCGACGTCCGCTCGGCCGAAGAGGTGCGCCCTGGCATTCACGGCACGGCCGAGCTCTCGGTGCTGTCGTCGACGGGTGAGTTGGCGAGCACGTTCGCCGGCGGCAAGGGTACGTGGATGGTCGCCGGCCGGCGCACTTACGCCGACAAATTCGTGGCCTTGATCAGCAGCAACGAGCTGCCGTATCACTTTCGCGACGAGCAGGCGCACGTCACCTACGCCTTCACGCCCACGACCAAGCTCGCGCTCACGATGTACGACGGACGCGACGCGCTCGACGCGAACATCGCGTCGTTCGGCGATTCCACGAGCGCCAAAGCGAGCGGCGGAACGTTTCAGTTCGGCTGGGGCAACACGGTGCTCGGCGGCACGCTCACGAAGACGCTCGCATCGCGCGAGCGCCGCGGCCTTGGGCACTTTTTTCTCGGCGACAGCACCACGCTCGAGCAGCGCGGCTCGCTCTCCACTTTTTCGACACTGCTCGATCTCGGTGCCGGCTCGCTGACGCTCAACAACAGGGTGAGTGACCGCCGGCTCGAAGGAAGCCTCACGGCGCACACCGACCGCCACGACCGCACCTGGGGCTACGAAGTCGCGTCGTACGGCATCAGCTACGTCGCCGCATCGTCGCAAGCGGAGACGCAGTTGTACAACTTGCGCCAGCATCCCACCTCGGGCGCCGCGTACTTCGACGATCTCTGGCGCTTCTCACCGAAGCTGCTGCTCGAGACGGGCGTTCGCGCCGAAGGGCTGACGGGCCGGCGCTGGCTCGCGGTGTCGCCGCGCGTCTCGGCGAAATTTTTCGTGACGAAGGACTTCGCGCTCACCGCCGCGGTCGGCCGCTTCTCGCAGTGGACGCACTCGCTCAATCGCGAAGACATCCCGGTTCGCCTGTTCGACTTCTGGCTGGCGAGCGACGCGACCACGCCGGTGTCGAACGCCTGGCATTACATCCTCGGCACGGAGCGGTGGCTGAGCCCCACGCGGTACGCGCGCGTGGAAGGCTTCTACAAGCGTTACGGGAGGCTGCTCGAATCGAACCCGCAGGAAGACCCCAACGTGCGCGGCGACGAGTTCTTTCCCGTGGACGGCGATTCGTATGGAGCGGACCTGCTGCTCCGCCAGTTCGAGAGCGGTCCGTTCAGCGGGTGGGTCTCCTATACGTATGCCGTCGCGACGCGGCAGGCGAACGGCGTGCGCTACTTTCCGGGTCACGACCGGCGGCACGACGTGAACGTCGTGGCGAGCTGGCGGCTCAAGAAGTATCTGCTCGGCATGCGCTTCGGCTACGCGACGGGCACGCCGTACACCGACATCGTGGGGCAGATCGTGCGGCGCTTCTACGATCCCGGCCTCAACGCGTACGGAACGCGCGGCAGCGGCAACCAAGTGGAGTTCATCGGCGGCGACCGCAACGGCGCGCGCCTGCCCACCACGCAGCGCCTCGACCTCGACGTGACGCGCACCTTTCGTGTGCGCGGCATGGCCGTGGCGCCGTACTTGAGCGTCGTGAACGCGTACGACGCGAAGAACGTGTTCCTCTACATCTTCGACTATTCCAAGAGCCCGCCGACCCGTCAGGCGATCTCGCAGTTTCCTCTGCTCCCGTCGGCCGGTGTCACGATTCATTTCTGAGCTTGGCTTCGTGAGGGGGGCGGGAGACGCATCGCTGCGAATGGAAAGCGATCCTTCGCTGCGCTCAGGATGACACCGCTGCCGGTAAGGCGATCCTTCGCTGCGCTCAGGATGACACGGGTGCCGGTAAGACGATCCTTCGCTGCGCTCAGGATGACACAGGTGACAATCGTCCTCGTCGCGCTCGTCACCGCTTGCGACCTCGGCACGATCACGGTTCCCAAGACTGCGCCGACCGTCGTCGTCCACGGCGTGCTCAACCCCAACAGCACCAGCCAGGTCGTGCTCGTCGAGCAAACACTCACGGGCACGATCACGATTCCCGACACGGGCTTCGACGCCGCCGATCCGATCGTCAGCGCGGGCGGTGTGCCGGTGCGTGGAGCGCTGGTCGAGATCACCGATCCAGCCGGCAAGGTGACGCGCGCCATCGAGGACGCGACGGTGCCGGCCGCGAACGGCAAGGGAGCGGGCGTCTACCGGTTCCCCATGCCCGGGAACTCTCTCGTGCTCGGCGGGCGATATCAGTTGCACGTGCACACCTCCGCCGGCGACGACGTCAGAGCGTCGACGCGCATCCCGCGCGCCACAGTCCGATCGGTCGGCGGGCTCACGCGCACGTTCAATCGCGATCACGACGTGCTCTCCACGTCGTGGAGCGGCGTGGACCTGCACCGCACGTACGCCGTGCGCATCGAGTCGCCCTTCGGACCGTTCTTTCTGTTCACCGACAGCACGCACTTCCGCACGACCGGCGAGCTGCGAAACCTCTTCTCGAATGAGCTCGAGCGGGTGTTCATCCCGGGCTTCCGTCAGGAGATGGTCGTCGCCGCTGTCGACTCGAACTTCTACGACTATTACCGGACGAACAACGACCCCTTCACCGGCAGCGGCATCATCAGCCGCGTCACCGGCGGATTGGGCATGTTCGGATCGATCGTGGAGCTGAACACCGGAACGATCAGCGTAGTCGCCGATCAGACCGAACCGATCGAATCCCGCTTCCGGCTGTTGACGGGCGACCCGTCGACCGCGACCTATGCGAGTCAGATCACGCTGTACATCGAGTCGAAGGCGGCGCGCGACAACCTGCCCTCGGCGCTGAGCGGCCGGTACGCGACGCCGAATCCCAACTCGCGAACAGACGGCGTGGTGGGCGAGCTGCTCGGATCGAGCGTGACGTTGGCGCTGCTCGGCAACCAGCTCGCGGGAGACACGCTCGAGGTGTTCACGGGGCAGTTGCGAGGAGACACGCTGGTGGGGAGTTACCGCACGCATCCCGGGGCGGCGGTGTTCCTGCGGTCGCCGTAAGCGGCATCATCTCGAGGGGCAACCAACTTTCATGCGCTATGAGTTCACGGTCTCGAGCTCTCGGTTTCCGGTGACTGATGGACCCCGACAGTCCGTCCCGCCGACCGCGCGGCCACGGAGCTTTCGCTCACCTGGAGCTGTCGCCCACGCCGCGCGACTCACAGCGGAAAGCTCACAACCGTAAACCGACAGCGCATGGAGAGCTCGCGGTTTACCTCTACAACTCTTACGTCACGCGGCCGTCAGGCGGCCGGCGCGCGGCCGGCCGCAGCAGCTCTCGCGTCGACGAACGCGCGCACTTCGTCGCCCTCCATGCGCACGGCATCGTCGACGTCGCCCGACCGGCGCTGCACGCCGCGCACGACCGCATCCACCGTGATCAGCGGCGCGTCAGCCTCGGCGAACACGCTCGTCTCCCACTTGCCGCGATCGATGCCCTTGAGCGTGAGACGATAGCGGGCCGTGTGAACGACGTAGCGAGGCGAAGGCGGAGCCGAGTCGGGAGCAGCGAGAGCGGGCTCGGATTCGTGGTCCATGACCGCCAACTCTTCCTGCACCACTTCCTGCACATCCTCCTGCATCGCGTCCGGCGCGATCGACTCGGACTCAGGAACGATCTCGGCATTCCCCTCGATTTCGCCTCTCTCGACGACCACCGCCACTCCACTCTCCACCCCGCCCTGCTTGATCGGCGAGAAGAAGTGGATCTCCGTCACGCGCTCGGCGGGCACTTGGGTGAGAATGGCGAGCAGAAAGCGCTCGCGCGTTTCGGTGAGCATCGTCAGCGACCGGCCGTCTGCGGCGTTTCGCGCGTCACCGAGGCGCGCGCGTCGAGCTCACGCTCGACATAGAGCCGCAAGATGTGCATGAAGTCCTGTGCGTTGGTGACGACGCCGAACGCCTGATGCGTTCCGCGGTCCTTGAGCTTGCTCACGACGAACTCCGACGAGTCCACGCAGATCGTCGTCAGCTCGCGCATCTGTCCGTCGGGAAGCGAGACGAAGGCAGGCAGCATGTTGCCGGTCGCGATCGCGTGCAGCGCGGTGGCGACGAGAATCGCCATCGTCGCCTTGATGGCGTGGGCGCGCATGGCATCCTGTCCCGCCAGGGCGTCGGTGATCACGTCGGGAAGCGGACCGTCGTCGCGGATGGAGCCGGTGAGCACGAACGGCACGCCGTACTTCACGCACGAGTACATGATGCCGTCGGTGATGATTCCCTGCTCCACCGCCTTGGCGATCGAGCCCGAGGCGCGCACGCGATTGATCGCCCGCATGTGCAGGCCGTGGCCGCCCTGGGTGATCTCGCCGGTGTTCGTCATGCCGAGCGTGGTGCCGTAGATCGACGCCTCGATGTCGTGCACCGCGACGGCGTTGCCGGCGAGCAGCGCGCCGACGTACCCGTTGGCGATGAACCAGCTCATGTCGGCGCGCGCGCGCGAATGGACGAGCGCCGGTCCCGTCACCCAGACCGGATAGCCGCCGCGCTCCTTCTCCTCGATCAGCAGCCGCGCCATGTGCTGGTAGTCGATCGGCTTTTCGCGCGACACCTCGCTCGACATGAACGTGAAGGCGTCGTCGTGCGTGCCGCTCGGCACGAGCTGCGTCTGCACGAAGATTCCCTGCGAGCCGTCTTCCTTGTCACCCACGGCGACGAGATCGCCGCGGTTGATGCGCCGCCCTTCGCGCACCCAGAGCACGCCGTCGCGATCGAGCACGAGGCCGGAGTCCATCCGCGGCTCGCGCGGGGGAATCCACTCGCCCTTCAGGCGAACGAACGTCGGCAGATTCGTCGTCGAGAAGAAGCCGTCGGGGAGCACGCCGTCCGCCGGCGCGGCCACGAATTGCGCATCGGGGAAGCCGGCGAACTGGGGCTGGGTGAAGTCGGGCGGGGAGAAAGTCGTCACGCCATGAAATCTGGCTAGACGAGCGAACAGAAGGGAGAGGGGCGTAGCAGTTGCTTCGCGGGAAAAACCTCGATGCGCTGTGAGCTCACGCCCCACGCCCCACGCCCCACGCCCCACGCCCCACGCGCTACAGCAGCGCCACCGGATCCCGATCCAGCGTCACCCTGAGCTCCGCGTCCTTCGGCACCTTGAACCGCTCGAGAAAATACCGCCCCAGCCGCGTCAGCTCCGCCGAATTCTCGGCCTTCACCAGCAGGTGCCACCGCCAGCGGTTCTTGATGCGCTCCACCGGACAGGGCGCCGGCCCAACGATCGTGATCCCCGGCATCGGCCGCTGGCGCAGCAGGCGATGCAGCCAGGTCGTCGCGGCCGTTGCGAGGTCCGCGGTGCCGGCCTCCGTCGTCCCGCTGAACACGATGTTCGCCAGACGCACGTTCGGCGGATACGACGGCACGGTGCGCCCCTCGAACTCCTGGCGCACGAATCCCTCGTAGTCGTGCGCGACGGCGCAGCGCACGGCGTGATGGTCGGGCACCTTCGTCTGAATCAGCACGCGTCCGCCCTTCGGTCCCCGCCCGGCTCGGCCGGCCACCTGGCTCAGGAGCTGGAAGCAGCGCTCCGACGCGCGGAAGTCGGGCAGGTTGATGCCGACGTCGGCGTCGATCACGCCGACGAGGGTCACATTAGGAAAGTCTAATCCCTTGGCGATCATCTGGGTGCCGAGGAGGATGTCGACTTCCCCGTTGCCCACGCGGTCGAGAATCTCGGCGTGCGCCCACTTGCCGCTCGTCGTGTCGACGTCCATGCGCGCGATGCGCGCCGCGGGGAAGCGGTCGGCGAGGAGACGCTCCACCTGCTGCGTCCCGAGCCCGCGCTGCCGCAGCACCAAGCCCTTGCAGCGCGGACACTGCGTGTGCAACGGCTCGGCGTGCTGGCAGTAATGACAGACCAACCGCTCCGGCGTGCGGTGGTACGTGAGGCTGATCGAGCAGTTCGGGCAGGTCGCCACCTCGCCGCACTCGGCGCACTGCACGAAGGCCGAATAGCCGCGGCGGTTGAGAAGCAGGATGCTCTGCTCCTGTTTTTTCAACCGGTCGCCGAGCGCGTCCTCGAGGTCTTCGCTGATGACGAGCCGCAGCCAATCGCCCGCATCGCGCTCGCCGCGCGCGGCCGCCCGCGTGGCTTCGCGCGGCTCGCGCCGGTCCACCACCTCGATTTTCGGCAGCCGCGCCTCGCCCACGCGCTCCGGTAGCCTGAGCAGCGTGTACTTGTCGCCCTTCGCGTTCACCCAGCTCTCGAGACTCGGCGTCGCGCTGCCGAGCACGACGAGGGCGCCCTCCTGGCGCGCGCGCACGATCGCGACCTCGCGCGCGTGGTAGCGCGGATTCTCCCCCTGCTTGTAGCTCGACTCGTGCTCTTCGTCCACGACGATGGCGCCGAGGTCGGCGAGCGGCGCGAAGATCGCCGAGCGCGCACCGACGGCGATGCGCTTACGCCCTTCGCGCAGCGCGAGCCACTCGTCGTATCGCTCGCCGTCGCTCAGCGCGCTGTGGAGGACCGCGATCTTGTCGCCGAACACGGCGCGGAACCGGTCGACCGTCTGCGGTGTGAGCGCGATCTCGGGCACGAGCACGATCGCCGTCTTCCCTTCTTCGAGCACGACGCGCCGCAGCAGCTCGATGTAGACGAGCGTCTTGCCGCTCCCGGTCACGCCATGCAGCAGGAACACTTCGCCCGCCGCGCCGCGCGCCAGCGTGTCGATCGCCTCGCGCTGCGCCGCGGAGGGCGCGTGTCGGGCGGGGGCGTGCAGCGCGCGCCAGGCGAACGGGTCGCGCGCCACGACTTCTTCCTCGAGCGCGATCACGCCGCGCGTGACCAGCCCTTTCAGCACCGATGAGGAAATGCTCAATTTCTCCATGAGGTGCTCCACCGGCGCGCGTCCGCCGACCGACTCGAGCAGCTCGTACACCGCGCGCTGCTGCGGCGCGCGAGAGAAAATTTTGTCTCGCTGCGCGAGCGACTCGAGCTCCCGCTGCACCACGGCCACCCGCCGCTTCTTCTGCGTCGGCGCCGGCGCCGCCTGCGACGACAGCGCCGCGGGGAGGGCCGTTCGGATCGCGATGCCGAGCGGCACGATGTAGTACTCCGACATCCACCGGCAGAGCGCGAGCATGTCCGCGCTGAGCACCGGCTCCGTATCGGGCAACGCGTGGACGAGCTTCGGGACGACGCCGTCGGCCGGCTCGTCCACGCCCACGATCACGCCCATCTCGCGCCGGTTCCGAAACGGCACGACCGCGCGCATGCCCGGCCGCGCGCGCTGCGCCTCGGCGTCGGGAACTTCGTAGGTGAAGTTGCGGAAGAGCGGGAGCGGGAGGGCGACGGAGATCAGCACTCGGATAAGTTAGCGTCGAGTGCTCACGTTTGACCGCCGGTCAAAGAGTCAGTCGCAGCGGCAATCTCACCGAGAACGTGGTTCCCTCTCCAAACACGCTCACCAACTCGATCTGTCCCCCCAGTTGGTGCGTCAACCGCCGCGTGATGCTCAGCCCCAGCCCCGTTCCCCCGAACGACCGCGTCCGCGACTGATCGAGCTGGCGGAAGTCTTCCCAGATCGCCTCGATCTCCTCCGGCTTGATTCCCACGCCCGTGTCGCTCACCTGCAGCAGCACGCCGTCGGGATCGCAATCGACCGACAGCCGCACGGAGCCGCGGTTCGTGAACTTCACGGCGTTCGACAACAAGTTGAGCAAGATCTGCTTGACCTTCGTCTTGTCCGTCTCGAGTTGCGGACAGTCGGGATTGACCAGCGCCTCGAAGACGAGGTGGCGCGACTCGACCATCGGCTCGACCTGCTGCGCCACTTCCTTGATCAGCTCCGGAAGCGAGACGTACTCGACGTACACCGGCATCTTGCCCGCTTCGATCTTCGCCAGGTCGAGTATGTCGTTGATGAGCGACAGCAGATGTTGCGCGGCCGCGCGGCTGCGCGAGACGTAGTCGCGCTGGCCGTCGGCCAACGGGCCGGGAATGCCGTCGAGCAAGAGCGCCGAGTAGCCGATCACCGCGTTGAGCGGCGTGCGGAGCTCGTGCGACATGCTCGCGAGGAAGTCGGACTTGAGCTTGTTCGCCTTCGCCAGCTCCTCCGACTGCCAGAGCAGCCGCTCGTTCTGCTGCGCGAGGTCGAGCGTCGCCGCCACGATGCGCCCTTCGAGCTCGCTGTTGAGCTGCTTGAGCGCCTCGTACAGCCGCTCGTTCTCCGCCTGCTGGGTGAGATCGTGCAACACCGACACGATCGCCATTGGCTCGCCGCGCTCGTTGCGGATCTTGCCCGACACCACTTCCACGGGGAGCGTTTCGCTCGTCGATGGATGGGTGAGCGTCATGCGCTCGCGCCGCGTACGCTCGTTGGTCAGCGCGAAGTCGGAGATGAACGACGTGAACTTCGTGTCGTTCTGCCGCACCGCTTGCGACACGCGGCGACTGTGCGACGCACCGGCCGGCCCGTGAAACAGCTGCTCGGCCTCGTCGTTCATGAGGATGATGTTCGCGAGGCTGTCCGTCACGAGAATCGGATCGGCCACGTTCTCGAGAATGAGGTTGAGGCGGTCGCGCTCCTCCGTCGCCTCGATCTCCGCCTGCCGGACGCGCAGCACCTGCCGCTCGAGCTCGCGCGACGCGCGCCGCAAGTCGGTGACGTCGCGCAGCACCGAGAGCACCGAGTCCTCGGGACCCACGCGCTCGCCCAGCGGATGCGTCAGCACCTCGAACAACAGATCGTGTCCTTCGTCGGGATCCACGAGGTTCAGCTCTCGCGCGCCGCCCGACGGCGTGCCGGCGATGGTCGCGCGAGAGAGAAAGGAGCTGAAGAGCAGGTTGTTCACCTCGACCGCGCGCCGGCGTCCCGGCGAATCGTCTTCGGTGATGAACAGCAGATGCTCGGCGCGCTTGTTCTGCACCACGACGTCGTTCGACGCGTCGGTGATCACGACGGGATCGGGCAGCGAGTCGACCATCTGCTGGAAGCGGCTGCGCTCCTGCGTCACGCGGTCGTACCCACGTTCGGCGTCGAGATGCGCCGCGACGCGGAAGAGCACCGGACCCGCGAACATCACGACCGACGCGACCTCCTGGAGCACTGCGTCGGGTACGACGGTGTCGACGATCACGACGCCGCCGGGCGCGGAGCTGAAGCGCCGCTCCTCGAGCGTCACGAGGCGGGCGCCGAGCGGCGCGATGACTTCGGCGGCGTAGGCGTCGGCCCAGATCGCCGGCGCACCGCGATAATGCGGCCGCGGCATGGGCAACGCCGTCCACGCGTCGAACGGAATGCGCGCGCCGGGCCGCGCCGGCGTCTCGTTGATCACGGGCGAGAGCGCGAGCGTCGACACCATCCACGGATGGCTACGCTCGCCGATCGTGAACTCGACGGGCGGCGGATTGGCGAAGCCGGCGTGCGCCTCGAGCACGAGGCTCTCCTCGCCGGTGTCGAAGCGGAGCAGGCATGCGCGGCTCGCACCCGTCCACGCGAGGAGGTCGGTGAGGAGGAACGTTGCGGCGGCGGCGAGATCGGGGGCTTCTGCGAGGGCCGACAGCAGCGCGAGATGCCCGCGCTCGCCGCTCAATCCGCCTTTTCCAACTTCAGCTTGATGTTGACGAAGTTGTACGGTGGCCACGGTCCCGAGTACTTGAAGGAGAGTACGTCCTCGTACTTTCGACTCGTTTCCTTCACCCGCTCGTCGAAGGCTTGTTCCTGCGCGCGGTCGACGAGAAACGCGGCGTTCAGAATCATGCGGTCGCCGATCGGCTTGTTCGAGCGGCTGGCCACGGCGACCGGCTTGAGCGCATCGTGAATGTCGGCCACGTAGCGCGAGCTCAACTCTTCGAGGGCCGAGTCCATGAGCCGGCCCAATTGCATGCGCGCGAAGTAGGTCGACGTGGTCGTGTGGCGGCTGATCTCGTCCTTCAAGCGGCGGATCTCGTCGTTCTCGCGCTCGAGGTTGGCGATGACTTTCTCGCGGTCCCAGAGCACCTTGAGTCCGAACTCGATCTTGTCCTGCATCTTGGCGAGCACGTCGCTGAACGCCTGATACGTCGAGCGCAGCAGCTCGGTGACGTCGTCCTCCGACCGGAACACGGTGCCGAAGGACATGGGGATGACGGTGAACTCCTTCATGACCGTCTCGTTCACGAACTCATGCGCGAGGACGTTGTCGCGCGTGGGGTCGTAGATGACGATCGGCGTGTCGCTCACGACCGCGGCCAGGTCTTGGAACGCCACGGTGAACACCTTCTGGCCGCCGCCGATGCCGATGGCGCCGAAGTCACGCTGCCGGTCGCTTCGGACGATGCAATAGACGTACTTTCCACCACCGTCGAGTCCAGACGGCAACGGCTGTTCGGTGGACTGAATCTCGGGCATCGTTCGCCTCGCAATGATCGTCGGTTTTTCCCGGCAATTGCTGGAAGCATCGCACGCAAACACCTGTCGCGCCAGCCTGCCATTTCGATTCTTTGTTCAGTCGAGCCCGCCACGCCGCAACTACGCTAAACCCCTATGAATCAATCCACTCGACACGCTCTCAGCCGTTGGGTCCCGATCATTCTGACGATGGGGGCCGCACTACGAGCTGGCGCCCAGACCCCGGCCAACGACCTCCGGACCAAGGTTCGGAACTACGGCTCGGGCCACGACGTTGAAATCCTGAGGGAGCTCAGCGAATTCCTGGCCATCCCGAACCTCGCGTCCGACGGTCCAAACATCCGCCGGAACGCCGACCATCTGATGGGGATGATGCGGTCGCGCGGAATTACCACGCGGCTGCTGGAGTCGCCGAGCGGTGGCCCGCCCGCGGTGTACGGCGAGCTCGCGGCGCCGGGGGCGACGAAGACCGTCGTCTTCTACGCGCACTACGACGGCCAGCCGGTGGACACGACGCAGTGGATGAATCCACCCTGGCGGCCCGTGCTGCGCGACAAGGACGCGACGGCGGGCGGGCAGGTCATTCCCTTCCCAACCACCGCCGGCTCGGTGCAGGGCGAATGGCGCCTCTACGCACGCTCGGCCAGCGACGACAAGGCGCCGATCGTCGCGATGCTCGCCGCGTTGGACGCGCTCAAGGCCGGCGGCGTGGCACCGTCGGTCAACCTCAAGTTGTTCTTCGAGGGCGAGGAGGAAGCGGGCTCGGCACATCTGCGTGAGATCCTCGAGCAGAACAAGGCGCTGCTGCGCGCCGACGCGTGGCTGTTCGGCGACGGCCCCATCCACCAGTCGCGCCGGCAGCAGATCGTCTTCGGCGTGCGCGGCGTGACCGGCATGGAGATGACCGTGTACGGTCCGTCGCACGGGCTGCACAGCGGACATTACGGCAACTGGGCGCCCAACCCTGTCACGCTGCTCGCCAATCTCGTGGCGAGCATGCGTAACGACGACGGCCGCATTCTCATCAAGCACTTCTACGACGACGTCGCGCCGATCACCGCCGCCGACCGCCAAGCGCTGGCGCGCATTCCGTCGATCGATTCGGCGATGCGCGCCGAGGTGCAGTTGGGCGCGACCGAGGCGGGCAACGCGCCGCTCGTCGAGCGCATCATGCTGCCCGCGCTGAACCTGCGCGGCATTCGCGGCGGCGGCGTTGGCGCAACGGCGTCGAACACCATTCCGGCGGAGGCCACGGCGTCGATCGACTTCCGGCTCGTGCCGCATCAGACACCGGAGCACATCAAGCAGCTCGTCGAGGCGCACGCGCGGGCGCAGGGCTTCTTCATCGTCGACCATACGCCGACCGCCGCCGAGCGCATGGGGCACGCGCGCATCGTGAAGATGACGTGGGAGGCGGGCTACCCGGCGGTGCGCGTTGCGACGGACGCCCCGCTCTCGCGCGCCGTGCTGCGCGCCACCGAGGAAGCCGTGGGCGCCCCGGTGGTGGGACTCCCGATTCTCGGAGGAAGCTTGCCGCTGTACGCCTTCGAGTCCGTGCTACACACGCCGTTGATCGTGCTGCCGATCGTCAATCACGACAATAATCAGCATGCGGCGAACGAGAATCTCAGGTTGCAGAATCTGTTCGATGGGATCGGCGTGTATGCCGGGGTGGTGGCGCGGTTGGGGCAGTACTGGAAATAGCTCGTCGAGTGCCGCTACGGCTGGCCTTTTGCGGCGGGACGCATCCAGTCGATTTAGCGCGGACACACGCGGGCACGGCGCGGACAACACGCGGACTGGTTCAGTGTGCGAGGACAATGGGCGGCGCAACGAGCCGGGACTTTTTCTTTGGCACAGACGCTCGGGATGCCACTAGTCGCTTTCCGAGCGGCGCTGCGAGGAACGAGTCCGCGTGTTGTCCGCGCCGTGCCCGCGTTAGTCCGCGCTAGAACGACTCGATGCGTCCCGACGCACAGCGCCAGCCGTAGCGACACTTATTTGATCGCTTCCTTCAACACATGCCCATCGAGCTTCTCGAGCGGCTTCACACCGATGAGCGCAGCGAGAGTGGGCGCCATGTCCACGACGCGCACGAAATCGGTGTACTTGCCGGGCTGCACGCCTTCGCCGTAGAAGAGCACCGGCACGTGCGCGTCGTCGTTGTGCGGTGAGCCGTGAGTGGGCTGGTTCCCGGGCGCCCAATAGCTATACGGCGTGAGCGTGATGATCATGCGCACCACGCTGTTCGGAGGAACCATGTGCAGCCACCGGCGCGCGATGTAGTCGTGCACGGTGTCGGCCTTCGCGAGCGCCGACATCATGTCGGCGCGCAGCACGCCGGGAATCTGCATGGCATCGGCGCCGAAGCTGGCGATGGCCGAGTCGGCGTTCATGTGCACTTTGTCGAACGCGCTGGGCTTCACGAGGACGACCATCGCCTCGTCCATCGCCACCGCGTCGGAGTCGACGCCGGCCGCCGTCAGCCGATGCCGAAACGCCCGGAACGCCGGCGCGATGGAGACGATCTTCGCGTCGTGGTTCGGGTACAGCGTCGACTTGATGGCCGGCAGCGGCGACATGCCGTGGTCGGCCGTGAGCGCGACGACGATGCGGCGCTGGTCGCGCATCTTGAACAGCGAATCGAAGAAGACACCGAGGTAGCGGTCGAGACGCAGGATCTGGTCGTGCATCTCGCGCGAATCCGGACCGTACGCGTGTCCGATGGCGTCGGTCGTCGAGAGCGACACGGCGAGCACGTCGGTGCGGTCGCCCGCGCTGCCCAACCCGAGCTGCTGCACGCCCTCGAGCGCCAGCGCGAGCGTCATCTCGTCCATCCACGGATAGGCGGGGGCGGAGCGAGCGGCGATGGTCGAGTCGTCGGAGACCTGATGCGGAAACATGAAGTTCTTGCCGCGATTCTCCGCGGGCACGCTGTCGGGCTCGGGATACGCGCTTTCAGGCAGCAGCAGGTTCCACTCGGTGCCGGCGTGCTGCTGTCCCATATGCCGCGCATTGAAACGATCGACCCACGCGGGGAGCGCGTCGGCGTAGTAGCGGCTCGTCGTGAACGTCGCGGTCGACGGCGCCCACCAGTAGATGTCGCCCCTGCTGCGTCCAATTGGGAGAATGGCGCCGCGATCCTTGCGCGACACCGAGAGAAAGCGCGTGCGCGAGTTCGCGGCCTTGAGCCAGTCGGTGAGCGTCGTGCCCTGAAAGCGAATCGGCGACGCACCGGGATCGGCGGGCGCACCGATCAACTCGGCGTTCGGCACGTCGTTCACACCCTGGCTGTTCATCACGATGCCGGTGTGAATCGGAAAGCGCCCCGACATCGTGACCGAGTGTCCGGGCGCCGTTTCGGTGATACCGTGATCCTGGTAGCCCTCGGAGAAGAAGGCGCCGCCGTCGTAAAGGCGCCGCAATCCGCCGGTGAACTGCTTGTCGAAGCGCTGGAAGTAGTCCGACCGCATCTGATCGACGGTCACGAACACCACGAGCGTGGGTTTCGGATTCGGAGCAGATTGAGCGGAGGCGCGGGCGGTGGCAGTGGCGGCGAGCAGAACGGCGGCGGAAAGCCAGAAGCGACGCATTGAGTCGGAAGCGGAGTGGGCGAGAAATTCTAATGATTCCGTACCCTAATTCTCCGCGATTGCTCCGGCCCTGGCTAGGGCCCGACCAGGGCCGTCGTCAGCCGATGCTCACGTCGAGATTGATCACTCCGGCGTATCCGTCCGCCGTCTTCGTGGTGCCGGCGTAGATGCGGAGCTTGAAGTGAATGTGCACGGCACGGCCGGAATACCAGCCGGGATAGATCGTCGTGAAGTTCACGGAGCCGTTGGCGTCGGTGATCTGATGGCCGCGCAGAAACTACGCGCCGGTGAGCGGCGTGCACGCGGCGCTCGCGACGCGCGACACGTTGAACGCCAGCGTGAGCGGCACGCCGGCCGAGATGGCGCCCGCGCCCGGATCGGCGCGAATGAGGAGATTGCGTCGCGTAATGGGTGTCCTCATGCCATGAGGACACGTGAATAGCGCGAAACCCTTACTGAGCTACTTACGTCGCTACTTCGCCCGCACCGACAGGATGTCCATGACCGCGGCGTAGTCGGCGAGCGGCCGCGCAGCGCCAAACTGTGAACCATGTACGGCCCAGCCGAGCGGTGTGGCGCCATACATGACGTCCTTCACGTCCACCGGCGCACCGCGCTGCACGAGCGCGCGCACCATCTCCGCGTTGCCGTTGTGCGCCGCCCAGTGGAGCGCGGTGACGCCGTCGTTCCGCAAGACATCGGCGGGCCAACCAACCTCGAGCATCAAACGCACGGCCCGCATATCGTCGCGCTCGGCGGCCGAGACGATCGTGCGCCGTGCATCGTCGCCCAACGCCGACAGGAGATCCGGAGTCGCCGCGAGCAACGCACCGGCCGCGGCCTCGTCGCCGAGCTCGCACGCCACGGCGAGCCGGAGAGACTCCGGCGTGTGGTCCATGAGAAATCCGAGAATACCCTCGTGGCCGAATTCGTGCGCGACGACGTGCGGCCCTTTGTTCGCGCCGAGGGTCCAGATGTAGATCGTGCCGCCTGCGTTCGGATTCCGCATCGGGAAGTCGCGCGCCGACACGGTGACGCGAACGCTCTCCGGATCCTCGCGCACGAACGCCTGAACGCGCCCGAGATCGCCGACCGCCGACGCCAGAAGAATGTCGGCACGCGCGCCGCGCAACAGCAGATAGCGCACGACGTCAGGATGTTCGCGCACGAGATACTGCGCCGGCGTGGATTCGTGATCGACGTCGAGCGCGTCGATCGCGGCGCCGCCATCGAGTAACGCGCGCGCGATGTCGACGGTGGCGGCGCGATGCAACGCGGTCTGTCCGTCGCCGGCGCGCGCGTGGACAGCGGCCGGGTCGTCGCGGAGGATCCGCTCGACGTCATCGAGCCTGCCGTGGCGCGCGGCGGCCTGGATGTTCATCACCGCGCCACGCTCGAGCAGGAAGGGCACGATGCCGGGGTCGGCCGTCTCGAGCACATGAAATCCACCCGCCCACCAGTGCGACGTCTGGTTGATGTCGGCGCCGGCGCCGAGCAGGAGCTCGATCATCGCGCGGTGTTGGCGTTCCACGGCGGCGTGTATGGCCGTCGCTCCGAACGCGCCGCCTGGCATCGGCCCGTTGAGCCTGGCGCGGACCTCGGGCTCGGCGAGCAGTCGCGCCAATTCTTCGAGGTCGTTCCGCCGTACCGCATCACCGAGCGAATCGAAGCTCATGGCTAGAGCGGGCTATCGGTCTTTGTCCGTGCGTGTCCGTGCCCACGCTGTTGCTCTTTCCGCACACTGACGCCGAGCCCCGGAGCGTCGGGAATGACAATCTTTCCACCCTCGATCGTCGCGCCCGTGTACGGATCATCGGCGAGCAACGCGGCGCCGTCGAAGTCGGCATAGTCGAGCAGCGGCGCGAAGTGGGCGGCGGCGGTGATGCCGAGGCTCGTCTCGATCATGCAGCCGGCCATGACGAGCATGCCGTGCGAGCGCGCGGTCGCGATCATCTTGAGCGCTTCGCGCAGGCCGCCGCACTTCGAGAGCTTGATGTTGATGCCGTCGACCACGCCGACCAGGTTCGCGATGTCGGTGGCGACGACGCACGATTCGTCGGCGATCACCGGCAGCACCGAGCGCTCGCGCACGAAGCGGAGACCCTCGAGATCGTGCGGCGGCAGCGGCTGCTCGAGATATTCCACGCCGCATTCGACGAGCACGTCGACCATGAGCAGCGCCTGCTTCGCGGACCACGCGGCGTTGGCGTCGACCCGGAGGATCTTGTCCGGTGCGGCGGCGCGGACGGTCCGAATGATTTGCGCGTCGTGATCGGTGCCGAGCTTCACCTTGAGCACCGGATACGACGACGCCTGTGCCACGCGCTGGCGCAGCTCGTCGTCGCTCGCGGCGATGCCGATCGTGAAGCTCGACAGCGGCGCCTTCGCGCGGTCGAGTCCCCACATCTTGTAAAGCGGCACGCCGAGGCGCTTGCCTGCCAGGTCGTGCAGCGCGGCGCTGATCGCCGACTTCATCGAGCCGTTGAAGCGGATCGCCCGGTTCATCTCCTGCTCCACGTCCTCGATCGCCCAGGGGTCGCACGCGGCGACGATCGGGGCGAGGCGGTCGAGCGCCGCGAGCGCCGTGTCGGCCGTCTCGCCGTAGAAGCGGTTGGGCGCCGCTTCGCCCCAACCTTCGATGCCGTCGTCGTCGATGATCCGCACGCGAATCAGCCGGTGCTCGGACGCGCCGCCGCGGGCGATGACGAACGGATGCGTCGTGTGGACGACGGAGATGTCGTGCTGAAGCTTCATGGACGGGGCGAGAGGTTGGCGGAGCGGCGCGCCGTGGAGGCGCTCCGAATAGCGGGCGCCGCGTCGGGCATGCCCTTGAGGAACGCGATGAGCGCGTCGGCCAGGTCGTAGCCGCGCGCGTAGCGTGCGTCCGGCGCCTTGGAGAGGCAGCGCATGACGATCTCGGAGAGGGCCGCGGGAATGCGCGCGCTCACCTCGGCCGGCGCCGCCGGCGCTTCGTGCACCTGCTTGTAGCTCACCGAGAAGGCGTCGGCGCCGTCGAACGGCGGAAAGCCGACGAGCGATTCGTAAAGTAGAATACCAATTGCATAAATATCGCTGCGGCCGTCGACGAGCTTGCCCATCGCCTGCTCGGGAGACATGTAGTGCGGCGTCCCCATGGCGCGGCCGCTCGCCGTCAACCGGCCGTGGAAGCGCGCCGTCGCGATGCCGAAGTCGGTGAGCGCGGCGTTGCCGTCCTCGTCGAACAGCACGTTGTCGGGCTTCACGTCGCGGTGGATGACGCCACGCCGGTGCGCGTAGTCGAGCGCGCACGCCACCTGCGACGCCACCGCGGCCGAGCGCACCGGGTCGACGAATCGCGCCCTCTGAATCATGTCGGCGAGCGAGCCGCCCTCGAGAAAGGGCATGACGGTGAAGACGACGTCCTGCGTGGCGCCGTAGTCGAGGATCGCGCAGATGTGCGGGTGCACGAGCTTGGCCGCCGCCTCCGCTTCGCGCCGAAAGCGCTCGGCTACTTCCGGATCGCGCGCGAGATGGGGGTGCAGCACCTTGATGACGACGCGCCGCGCGAGATGCATCTGCTCGGCGAGATACACGTCGGCCATGCCGCCGCCGCCCAGCCGGCGGATCACGCGGTAACGGTTCCCGGTGGCGCGGCGCAGGCGGGTCAGCTCTTCATCGGGGCGCTCGAACGGCGTGCGCTCGAGCTCGGGGAGCGTATCGGTGCAGCGCACGCATACGGCGGACGACGCGCGGTTCCACGTGCCGCACTGCGGGCAGAACACTGGGCCTAGCCCTCGAACTGCATGCGCACGAAATCGTACGGCGCCCAGGGGCCGGTCACGTCGAATCGCATGAGATGATGCGCGTCGGACTGTTCCGCGATGCCGACCAGAAACTCCTTCCATAGATCGCGCTCGACGAGAAACGCGGCGCTCAGCACGAGCCCCGTGATCTCCTCCAGGCGCAGCGGCACCGCGGCGGCGGCCCGGCGGCGGAGCGCGCGAAAGGACTCCGCGGCCGCGGCCGCGAGGTCGGAGCCCGCTTCCGCGTCCTCCGGTTTTCCATCGGCGCGAACGATGTGCACTCGCGCCACCGCGCGATCGTCCACGAATTCCAGCGCACCGGTCAACGACACGTAGTGCAGCTCCATCCAGCGTGTCAGCACGTCCGGCGCCTTGAACACGACACCGAGCGGCGCGGGCAGCACCGCCGCACGCCTGAAGATTCCGTCGACGATGGCCTGGTGAGCGGTGATCTGCTCGGGCGACGGCTCCTCGAGGGCAAAGGTCTTCTGCTCAGAGACGATTGCGCAGAGATCGCGAAACGGAATCCTGGTCGTCGGATAGACGATCGCGTGTTCCGCCGTCAGGGTGGAAGCGGGCTCCCCGTGCGGAATTTCAGCGACCGTGATTGCGTGGAGGCGAAGCGCCGTCAAAGGAGTTTCCGGAAGCGGAGGATGGCCAGGAGCAGGACGCCGAGGCTCAGCTGGAGCACCAGCATCCACCAAAATGCATGCGGATAGGCGGCGAGCGGAATGTGCTGGACGTTCATTCCCCACATTCCACTGATCACGACAAAGGGAATACTAAGCGTCGCGACCACCGAGAGGCCCTTGGTAATGCGCCCGAGGCGGTTCGAGACCTGCGTGAGGTAGCTGTCGAGGACACTGCTCAACAGGTCGCGGTAGGTGTCGATCGAGTCGTTGATGCGCAGGACGTGATCGTAGATGTCGCGAAAATAGATCTGCGATTCCGGCGACAGCAGCGCGCTCGGTCGGTTCGTGAGGACGTTGAAGACCTCGCGCTCGGGCGCGATGTGCCGGCGGAGCGACAGCACGAGCCGTTTGACCGCGAAGATGTCCTTGAGCGCGTTCTGGTCGAACTCGACGATGACGCGCTGCTCGAGGGTGTCGACAAACTCGTCGATCTTGTCGAGCAAGGGGAAGTACGCGTCCACGACGCCGTCCATGATCGCGTGTGTGAGCCGGTCCATGCCCCGCTTCAGCAGGTCGGGATTTTTCTCGATGCGCTTTCCCACTTCGTCGATCGACGCCGACCGGCCCTCGTGCACCGTGATGAGAAAGGTGGCGCCGAGGAAGAAGCAGAGGTCGAAGGTCTCGAGGTCGTAGGGGTCGGGCGTGCCCTCGAAGAAGCGCACGCCGATGATGATCATGAACAGGTAGTCGTCGTACTCCTCGAGCTTCGGCCGGCTGTTGACGCACAGCGCGTCTTCGACGGCGAGAGGGTGCAGGCCCTTGATCTGTTTCAGGAGCTCCGCCTGCGCTGGATCAGCGATGTCGAGGTCGAGCCAGAGGCTACCGGTCCTACCGGCGATGGCGGCGTTGATCTCGTCGAGGGACAAACCCTTTCGGGCCTGTCCTTGCGGGTCGAGGAGGATGCTGCGCGGGGGCGTCGATGTGGCGGGAGGAGTGGTCACGGGTTGTCCGAGTGAAAGCTCCGTGCCAATGGCTGAGACGGCAACGCGGCGGAGGGCTTTGTACTTCTGGACACAGAATCGTATACAAAATACATGAGCGCAGGGTGCCCCTCCAGGAGTGTCGTGCTCACAAGGACAGTTGGAACAATTGAAACGCGAAGAACTGCAAATTGACTGCACATTGACTCCATGCGCAGGCGACCATCGCGGCACAGAGCAACGAACTAATTATTTGTTGTTGTTATTCCGGTGCGACGCTGCGTTGCTGCCGGTGGGAACCAATTGCAGTCAATTTGCAGTTCTCCGCGTTTCCACTTGTTCCCATTGTCCCCCGCGCGCCTTCACTCAAGCGCCAACATGTGCTGCACGCACGCGGCAGCCAGCCGCTCGGGTGCGTAGCCGCCCTCCAATGCGCTCACCACTCGCCCGCCACACCACTGCTCGGCACGGTCGACGAGAAAGCGTGTGAGCTGTCGCACGTGCTCATATTGGAGCGTGAACGCGCCGAGCGGATCGCCGGCGAGCGAATCGAAGCCGGCGGAGATGAGCACGAGATCCGGCGTCCAGCCGGCGGTCGCCGCGTCCACGGCCGACTGCAGCGCCCCGACGTACACGTCGGGCGCCAGGTTCGCCGCCATCGGCACGTTCCAGACGTTGCGATGCGGCCCGCGATCGTCGGCCGCGCCGGTGCCGGGATACCACGGCCACTGATGCATCGACACGAAATGGATGTCGCGCTCGTGCTCCACCAGCGCCTGGGTGCCGTTCCCATGGTGCACGTCCCAATCGACGATGAGCACGCGCTCGGCGAGTTGACGTGCCCGCGCATAGTGCGCGGCAATGGCGACGTTGCCGAAGAGGCAAAAGCCCATGGCGGCGTCGCGCAGTGCATGGTGGCCGGGCGGGCGCACCGCGCAAAAGCTGCGCAATCGGCCGTCGCGAAACGCGAGGTCGACGCCGTCGAGTACCGCGCCTGCACCGGCGGTGGCGGCGTCCCACGAGCCTTCGCTCGTCACGGTGTCGGCGTCGAGACGCCCGCCGCCCGCCGCGGCGAGCGCGCGCACCTGCTCGATGTAGCCGCGATCGTGCGCCAGCGCGAGCTCGTCCACGGTGGCGTGGCGCGACTCGACGTGCTCCACGCGCTGGAACAGGTCCGTCTCGTCGCGCAGCGCCTTGGGGATGGCGCGCAGACGGCCGACGTGCTCGGGATGCCCCCACCCCGTGTCGTGGCGCCCGCAATCCGAGTTCGAGATGAAGGCGACGCTCACCGCAATCCCCGCAAACGCCGTGAGGCCCATTCGGCCAACAAGAGAAGCATAATGAGCGTCATTAAAAGTCGCGTCGTGATCCACGAGCTCCCGCCACCGGCGTCGGCGACGGCGCGAGCCGGACCGAGCCGGTCGACGAGGCGCGCGAGCGGAGCGCTCTCGTCGCGCAACGCCGCACCTGAGGCGGCCGCCTCGCCGACGTAGGCCACCGATCCAACGACGCGCGACCACCACTCGCGGTGCGCGCGCTCCGAGCCGGCGGCGCCGGCCATTCGCCAACGCCAACTGTCGTCGTAGCCGATCTCGATGACTCGTCCGGCACCGACGCGGCGTGCGGCCACCGCGATGCCGCTGCTGCGCCGTTCGAGCACGACTCCGTCGTTTCTCAGCGCGCTCACCGGATAAAAGCCGGTCGAGCCGAGGCCAATCGTGTCCTTCGGCTGCACCGCCGGCCGGAGCCGCGCGCCGAGTGCGCCCGGCGCGAGCGGCATCACGGACGCGGTGAGGCCCGCCGGACCGGCGAGCACCAGCCCACCACCGGAGTGCACAAATCGCGCGATCGCGTCGCCGTAGCGCGCGATGGTCGTGTCGATCGCGATGACCGCGGCGACGCGGCTCGTGTCGAGCGACAGCGCGGCTCCTCCTTGCGCGACGTCCACGTTCGGCGCCACGGAGAAGCGCGCGCTCACCGGCCAACCGCGCTCCTCGAGCGCCGAGACGATGAACTTCCCTTCCCAGCCGGCCGCGCCGATGACGACGATCGAACGTGTGTGCACCGAGTCGGGCGGCGCCACGCTGAACCGCTGCCCCGATGTCGTCGCGACGATGGGTCCGACGACCACAGGTCCAAGGACACTCGCCCCGAAGCGCGCGACGTGCACGCTGTCGATCACGCTCGCGTCGTCGCGAAGGAGCACGCGCGCGCCCGCCGGCGCCGCGACGTCGATGCGCGTACCGCCGCTCGGGTCGGACAACGCTTCGGCGCTCATCGCCACCGCCGGCGGCGAGCCGCTCCAGCTCACGGCGTGTCCGCCGTGACCCAACGCCGCGAGCCAATCGATCGCCCACGTTTCCGGCGTCGTCGCGAAATCGCCGTGCAGCGCGACGTTCGGTGCGGTGCGTGTCCATGCGGCGAGGCGCGCCGCCACGGTTGCCTCCGTCGCGCGCTCCACTCGCCGGCCCGTGGACGGAAACACGCTCGTGCCCAGCAGCCAGCCCAGCAGCGCGAACGCGGCCACGCGACAGGCGAACTCGAAGCGACTACGCGGTGAGCGCATACACCACGATGTTCACCGCGAAGCGTGTGTTGTCGACCGACTGGAAGCGCTTGCTGTCGGGATGGTAGCCCCACTCGGAGCTGTAGTCCTTGCTGCTGTACAACACGCCGATGCGGCCGTTGCGCTGCACGGCGAGCAAGTGCTTGTGGACGAGATTGTCGCCCCAGCCGTTCAGCTCGTGGCTCGTGGTGGGCGGGCCATCGAACTTGAAGAAGGCGCTGTACAGCGGGTGGTCATTTGGCAGCTCCGTGAGCGGACCTACGGTGCGCGTGATCTCCTCGGTCGCCGTCTTGTGAAACGTGCCGTCGACGTCGTGGTTGTGGTCGTCGATGAACAGCAACCCGCCACGATCGACGAACCGCTTCACGTTGCGCCGCTCGGCTTCATTGAACCGCACCGGCAGATGGCCGGTGAGGTACAGGAAGGGATAGCGCAGCATGCGCTCGTCGCCGAGCGGCACGATTGCACCCGTGGGCGCGACGACGATCTCGGTGTAGCGCGCGATGGTGTCGATGATGTTCGCCGGCACGAGCGGCGCGCTGTCCCAGTCGCCGGACTCGTACTGCGCGGTGGCGAAGACGAACTCCGCGGAGAGAAACGACTTCATGGGACGAGCCCCCAACGGGACAGCGAGTCCCGACTCACCGCCGTGCCGCCGAGCGCGCGGCGCGCGCGGGCCAGCGAAGACGCCGCATCGTCGCTCTTGCCGCGGCGCATGGCGGTAACGGCGTCGCTCAACGCCGCGGCGAACGCGGGGTTGTCGGCGAGCGCGTCGATGCGCAGCACGAGCAGCGAGTCGACGACGGCTTGCGGCTCGCGCGCCGCGAGCTCGATGATGCGCGCGAAGCGGTCGGCCCGCGCGCGCGATGCCGAGTCGAGCTGCGATAGACCGCGTCGCGTGCTCGAGATGCCTTTGTCCTTTCCCTTCAGTCGCGCCTTGTCGACGTCGATCACCACCGGCGGCGGCGCGCCGCGTAGATAGATGCGCTCCGCCTGGCGCGCTTTCTGGATCGCCGCCAACGCGCGGCGCATGTGCGGCAGCGCGCGCGCCGGCTCGCCCAGCTCGAGCGAGGTGGTCGCGTCCCACATCGCGTTGTACGCCTCGAGCAGCGGCTTGTTCACGGCGACCACGGGGCTCTCGCCGCCCTCGAAGTCGATCGGATCGACCGAGCGATTCGTCGCCGAGTCGGCGCGGGCGAGCAGCTCGCCCATTGTCTTGGCGCGCGTCTGGTCGTCGTCGGTGTGCTCTTCGCCCGTAGGATCGCCGCCGAGCCGGGTGAAGACGATCTCACCCACCGTGCGCCGCAGCTTGCGTTGATCCACCGCGATCGCGTGCGACTCGCCGACGAGCACGTCGCGCTTCAGGCTCGGGCGTTTTTTCTCCAGCGCTTCGGCGAGGAGGATCAACATCCGTTCGCTGATGACGCTCTTGTCGGCCTCGGACGGCGCCGCGGCTTCGACCGCCACGGAGTCGTATTCGTCGGCGCGCGCGATGCGGATGGAGCGCGTCTCCGACACGCCGACGCCTGGACCCGTGACGTCGTTCGCGTCGCGCGCCACGGCGCGGAGGTGAACGATGTCGCCCGGCTTGAGGGCGAGCGAATCGATCGACAGCGACGACGTGAACGACGCGCGGCGGTCGTTCGGGCGAACCGCGCCGAGCTGGCCGGAGCGGAAGGTGAAGGTCTCGCCTTCGCCGGAGCTGATGATGTACTCGAACGACGCGCTCGTAATGCCGTAGTCGTCGCTCACCTCGGCGGCGAGTGGAATGCGGCCGCTCGGTTTGCGCAGCACGCTGTCGTGCGCGGGGCTCGCCAGCGTGACGGCGGGCGGGAGGTCAGGCACGGGCTCGAGGGCGATCACGCGACTGAACGCGCGATCGATCAGCCGGATCGCGACGGGCTTCGACTCGACGCGGATCGCGATCTCCCAGCGGTCGCCGCGCATCGTCGCGGCGAGCGACGAATCGCCGACGCGCGCGACAATTCCTCTGCCGTCGCCGCGCCCGCGCACCGTGAGCACGCTTCCCACGAGGGCGCGCACGTCGCTCGGCTCGTCGATCGTCTGCGGTCGTTCGCCGCTGTACGCGGGCGGGACGACCTGCCCGACGAGCGGTACGAGATGGCTCGCGTCGGCTCGCGCGGCCGCACCCGCGCGGTCGAGCGCATCGCCGGCGTGCGGTGAGCGCACGCGGGCCACGGCGCCTGCGGGCAGCAACAGAATTACGGCGACCGCGACGACGATCGCTGCGAGCGGTGCGCCGAGCACGCGAGCGGCGCGCCGGCGCGCGGTCGCCGCCCACGACACAGGCGCGGCGGTCGAGACGAGCGCATCGTTGCCCGTCTCCACGGCGGTGACGAGCGCGTACTCGAGCGACGGGAAATGCTCTTCGACCCAGAGCGCGACGCGATCGAGCGACAACACCGCGCGGTCGCGCCAGGCGAACGCGATCGCGATGGCCGGCGCGGCAAGCACGGCGACGACGATCAGCCCCGAGCGAATGGCCAGCGGCAATGGCGTCGCGAGATCGGCGAGCGCGGCGCCGACGATTAGCGTGAGCGCCGCGACCACACCCCACACGAGCGCGCGAAGGGCGACGCCCACCGTGAGAATGGCGCGCACGAGCCGGAGGTGCCCGAAGACATTCATGCGGCGCGGCTCATCGAGCGGCGAAACGCCAGCTCGGCGATCAACAACAGCGCGCCGAGCGCGAGGAGCCAGGGCGTCCACGGCGACGACGCGGTGCTCGGGTCGCGGAACGCATCTGACGACGCCAGCGTTCCGGTTCCGGCAAGCGACGCGAGAGCGAGAGCGGACGCCGGCCGCGCCGAGCGCATCCCGCCGCACGGCACGAGCAGCGCGGATACGAAACGACGGAAGGGCGCGCGCAGCGTGACGTCGCTCGCCTGATCGATGAGCACTCCCACGTCGCGGATGCATCCGTTGCCGGTGGTGTGCTCGACCGCGGCCGGCTCGCCATCGGCCCAGCGGGCCATCGCGGTTCCTTCGAGCACCCACACGCGGGGAAAGCGCGCGACGAGCGTTGCGCCGCCGGCAGTAACACCGCCGATCGCGTCGATGGTGGAACGACGCGTCCACTCGGCGGCCGAGTCGGAGGCGGGCCAATGCAGCAGCACGTGACCGCTGTCGCGCGCCCAGGCGGAATCCGCGACGCCGAGTAATCCGCGCACGACGCGGACTGCACGGCCCGGCGCGGTCGCGCCCATCAATGACAGGCCCGCGGCGACGGCGTCGTTCGGATCGGCGCGAACCTCGACGTGCGGCGCGACGGCGGCCGACGCCGCGGCGCGAACGCGCACGACGCGAATACGTCCGGGCCAGGTGGCGCGCAGCCGCGCGGTGGCGTCGTCGATCTCCTCGTCGGCGACCGGCGACACGAGCACGAGCTCGATCGAGTCCGCGCGCGACGCGGCGCGCACGGCGGCACGAGTCGCACCGGCGAGTGCGGCTGACAGCGAGCCGCGCGCACCGGTGAGCGATACGGAGTCTGGCGCGGCCGCTCCGATCGAGGCGGCGCTGTCGAATGGAATGACGACGTCCGACGTGCGCGAGCTCGCCCCGAGGCTGTCGCGCAATTCGGCCGCGCTGCCGACTGCGCGCGAGCGATCGAGCAGCACGACCCGCGCGACACGGCCGCGACTGCCGAACATCGGACCGGCGACGGCGAGCCCGATGGCCAGGATCGCGCCGACGCGCAGCAGCAACAGCAGGAGATCGGTGAACGCGATCGAGCGGGCGCGCGCGTGCACCGGACGCTGCGGGATGAAGCGCGCGGTGGGCAGCGGCTCGGCAAGTGGCCGGCTGCGCGCGATGAAGTGCAGCGCAATTGCGCCGATCGAGGCGACAGCCGCGATGCCGAGCGCGGAGGGAAGCAGCCAGCTCATGCCCGCACCGCTCCCGTCGACACCGTCGACGCCGGCTCGGCGATGCGGCGCACGGCGTGCGACGCCGCTTCGCCGGTGACCACCTCGACGTACGCGGCACCCGCCGCACGCCAGCGGCGCGCCATCTCGGCGCGCCAGTCGCCGAACTGCCGGTCGTAGCCGATGCGCGTGGTGTCGACGAGCACGCGTTGCAGCGTGGGATCTTCCGGATCGGAGGCGAGCATGGTGCGGTGCGGCGGATCGAGCTCCTCGCGCGCCACGATGTGGACGAGGTGCACCTCGTGGCCCGAGACGATGTGTACCCGCGCCGCGCGCAAAAGGTCGTCGGCGTCGCCGAGTAGATCGGTGACGACGACCATGCGCGCGCTGCGGATCGACGCGAGCGCCGGTGCGAGTGGATCGAGCCCGTCGGGATCGGCGCCGTCGACCACGCGCGCGATCTCGCTGACCACGCCGCGCCGCGTGCGCGGCGGAAGGATGCGCATGTTGCCGCGATCGTCGTGCACCGCGACGCCCACCGGATCGCCGTCGGCATGCGCGACGGCGGCCAGACCGATCGTGATCTCCTGCGCGCGACGCCACTTTGCTCGCGTGGTGACGGGATACGCCATGGACGCCGACGCGTCGAGCACGATGGTCGTGGGCAGCACGGCGCGGTCGGTCGCGAGCCGGATGTACGCGCGGTCGCTGCGCCCGAGCAGCCGCCAGTCGATGCGCCGGGGGTCGTCGCCCTGGCGGTAGAGCCGGTACTCGGTGAACTCCGCCGACGTGCCGCGCAGCTTGGAGTGATGCGTCCCGGCGACCGGGCTCGTGACCGCCCGGCGCGCGCCCCAGTGCACGCCACGTACGGCGTCGAGCAGCGCGCCGTAGGCCGACATCACACGTGAATGTCGCTGCGCGGCGGCTCGATCTTGGCGAGCAGGTCGTCGATGATGCGTTCGACGCCCACGCCCTCCGCCTCCGCGGCGAAGTTCGGAAGGACGCGATGCCGGAGCACCGGCATCGCGACGCGCTTCACGTCGTTGGGAGACACGGCGAGCCGGCCGGCGAGCAGCGCGTGCGCCTTGGCGCCGAGGATGAGCGACTGGCCGGCGCGCGGGCCGGCGCCCCAGCGGACGTAGCGCTTCACGAGCTCGGGCGCGCGGCCGTCGTCGGGACGTGTGGCGCGCACGAGCGTCGCGGCGTAGCGCAGCACCGAGTCGGCGGCGGTGACGTCGCGCGTCAGGCCCTGCAGCGCGATGAGCTCCGACGCGCCGAGGATGGCGGTGAGCCCTTCGGTCATCGCGCCGGTGGTGCTGCGGAGAATCGCGATCTCTTCGTCTTCCTTCGGGTAGCCCACGCGGATGTCGAAGAGGAAGCGGTCGAGCTGCGCTTCGGGCAATGGATACGTGCCCTCCTGCTCGATCGGATTCTGCGTGGCCAGCACGAAGAACGGCTCGGGGAGCCGCATGGTGTCGCCGCTCGCCGTGACGCTGTGCTCCTGCATGGCCTCGAGCAGCGCCGCCTGCGTGCGCGGCGGAGCGCGGTTGATCTCGTCGGCGAGCACGATGTTGGCGAAGATCGGTCCGCGCACGAAGCGGAAGCTGCGCGAGCCCGTGACCGAATCCTCCTCGAGGATCTCGGTGCCGGTGATGTCGCTCGGCACGAGGTCGGGAGTGAACTGGATGCGGCGGAAGTCCAGGTGCACCGCCTCGGCGAGCGAGCGCACCATGAGTGTTTTGGCAAGTCCCGGCACGCCGACGAGCAGCGCGTGGCCGCCGGCGATCAGCGACATCAGGATCTCGTCGAGCACCCGCTCCTGGCCCACGATCCGGCGCTGCACCTCGGACCGAAGTCGCGCCGCGGCGGCGAGCAGCGCCTCGCGATCGTGCGCCGGCGGAGCGACGGTCACCGGACGGCGCGACGCCGGCGATGCGTGAGCAGCAGGATCGAGCCGTCGAGTACGCCGGCGCCAGCGAGCGACTCCGCTTCGTCAAGAATCTCCCATCCGCGCAGCTTGACCACGAAGTCCTGGTGCATCTGCGCCTCGGGGAAGAGCGCCTCGAGCGCGCGCTGCTTCACGACGAGCACGGGCTCGCTCGGAGCCACGGCGATCGCCACCACGTCCCACACTTCGGGCATCTCGACGCGAATCGTGATCGCGCTCGCGCCGTCGGGCGCGAGGCGGATCGTCGACGGGCGCGAGCGCAGGGCCGTCACGAAGGGCGCGCTCACAGCGAACCCTCGGGCATGAGCGTGGTGAAGAAGCGCGCGACCTGCATGTCGAACAGGTAGCTCGAGCCGGTGACGCGCGTGCCGGTGCCGTCGGCCACGGGCGCCACGCCGATGACGATCTCCTCGCCGCCCTGGCCGCGGAAGGTGCAGAACGCCGGACCTTCCATGTCGAGGAAGGTCGAGTACAGCGACGGACGATTCGCGAAGAACGACTTGGCGCGCTTCAACACTTCATCGGCGGCCAGCGGAGTCGTGGTTTCCTGCATCGTGGTTTGCGACGTGCTCATTCACTCCTCTCCAGGTCATTGTGCCGCAACGGCAGCTCCAGCTTGAACGTCGATCCCGCGCCGGGCGCGGACACGAGCGTGATGTCCCCACCCACCAACCGCGCCAGTCGGCGCGCCAATGCCAGACCCAACCCCGAGCCGCCGAACTCGCGTGTCATCGTTCCGTCGAGCTGCCGAAACTCCTCGAACACCAGCCGGTGCGCGTCGGACGGAATCCCGACACCCGTGTCCTCGATCGCGTAGGTCACGCGGCCGCGGTCGATCTGGACGCTGCAGTGCACGCGTCCGGCGCGCGTGAACTTGAAGGCGTTGTCGAGCAGAATCTTCAAGACCTTGGCGATGGTGCGGCGGTCGCTCCGCATCATCGGCACGATCTCGGGCTGGGAGACGTCGAGCGACACCTGCTCGCGCCGTCCCTTGGTGCCGGCGATCGCGTCGCGCAGTGGATCGCGCGGGTCGATCTCCGCCGCCCGGGCCTCGATCGTCCCCCGTTTGAGCGCGGTCAGCTCCAACAGGTCCCCGATCAACGCCAGGAGCTGGTCGCTGGCGTCCTTCACTTGCTCGAGCGTGCGCTGCTGCTCGGTGGTGATGGGGCCGGCGAGCCCTTCCTGCATCAACGAAATGTAGCCAACCACCGCGGTGAGCGGGGTTCGCAGCTCGTGGGAGATGTTGGCGAGGAACTCGTCCTTCACACGCCGCGCCTCCACCACGTCGGCGTACTGCCGCTCGAGGGCGGCGTTCGATTCGGTGAGGGCCACGTTCGTGCGCCGGAGGTCTTCGATCAGTCGCGCCTTTTCCGCGGTGGCCGCCATCTGGTCGGCGACCGTGCGCATGAGCTGGCGCGTCTCGCCGGCAACCTCGTTGGGAGAGGCGAAGTAGAACGTCACGGTGCCCAGCACCGCGCGGCTGGTCTCGAGCGGGAGCGCCACGAACGACCGGAAGCCGAGCTCGGTGGCCACCTCCTGCCAGTCCTCGAGCGACGGGTCGCTGGTGAGGTCGAGGACCTCGATCATGCGCCGCTCGCTCGCCGCCGCGCCGCTCGGACCGAAGCCGAGCCGCACGCGCATCTGGCCGAGGAACTGGGCGTAGCGCTGCGGCCAGTTGTGCACCGCGGCCAGCCGCATCAGGTCGGAGCCGGGGTCGATCACGTAGACGCACGCGAAGGTGGCGCCGACGAGCGGACTCACGCGATCGAGCGCGAACTGGTAGACGTCTTCCGGACGCTCGGCCGTGAGGAACGCGTGGACGATCTCGCGGACGGCCATCAACTCGCGGACCCCGAAGTCGGTCGCTTCGGGCGGAGTGGCGCTTCGCAGTCGGTCGGGGATCGAGGACATCGCTTTCGGCACGTGGTCGAAGTTACCGGTCGGCGTGTGCGTGGGCCAGCCGCCTCACGATTCCATACAAGTCCCGCTCACTCTTTCTTCTTCGGCACCGTCAACGTGCGCACCTCGACGGAGTGCACGAGCATGTTCGGCGGCGTGTCGATCACGCGTTGGACGACGAGCGCCACGTTGTCGGGCGACAGCTTCCAGCTCGCGTCGGCCGCCGAGGAAAAGCTCGTTGCCACGGAGCCGGGATTCACCACGGAGACTTTGATCCCCGAGTCGCGCAGCTCGAGCATGAGACATTCGCTAAACGCGACGACGGCGTGCTTGGTCGCCGCGTAGCAGGCACCGCCGGCGAACGCGCTGCGTCCGGCGATCGACCCGATGTTCACGACGTGCCCCGACTTCCGCGCGATCATCGACGGCAGCAGCGCGCGGGTGACGTCGTACAGCGCGTTGAAGTTGACGTTGACCATCTGCGTCCACTCGTCGCGCGTCAGCTCCATGAAGGGCTTGAGCGTGCCGACGCCGGCGTTGTTGACGAGGACGTCCGCATGGATCCCGGCCAGCGCCGAGGCGACGGCTTTCGGGTTCGTGATGTCGACCACGCGCGGCCGGCAGGATCCGCCGCCGCGCTCGATCTGCTGCGCGAGCGACTCGAGCTCTTCGTCCGACCGGGCGAGGGCGACGATGTCGTGCGTCGTGGCGAGACGCAGCGCGACAGCGCGTCCGATTCCCTTCGAGGCGCCGGTGACAACAGCCACGGGGTTTGGCATCAGAACAATGTACCAGGGTTCAGGATGTCTGGTTTAGGGTCTAGGGTATTGGGTTTAGGGTCTAGGGGAGGTGCGCGGCGCGCTTTGGGCGCGCCGCTTGATGGATGGACCTGGCCGAGTCCTAACAAAAAGCGGGCGCGCCGACGGCGCGCCCGCACTCCTTCCCTAGACTCTAGACCCCAGACCCTAAACCCTGCTCCTGGCCGGCCCATGTGTTGCGCCCGTTGCGCTTCGCCTGGTACGCCGCCCGGTCGGCCATGGCCACCATCTCTTCCCACCCCGTCGCCTCCGCGCGGTCCGGATCGAGCGGGAACGCCGCGAAGCCGATCGAGCACGTGACGCGGATCGCCGTCTCGTCGGGAAGGATCATCGTGTGCCGCTCGATGGCCAACCGCAGGCGTTCGGCGGTCACCACACCCTGGTGACGGTCGGTGAAGCGGGCGATGATGAGGAACTCCTCGCCGCCCCAGCGCACCACGACGTCGGAGTCGCGGCAAGTGGTGCGCAGGACCGTGCCGATCTGCACGAGGAGCTGATCGCCCACCGAGTGGCCGTGCGCGTCGTTCACGGCCTTGAAGTGGTCGATGTCGAGCATGAGAAAGATCAGATCCGCGTCGTCGACCGCGACGCCGCGTACGGAGGCGGCGCGGCAGCGCCGGACGCTCGCGGCGATGTCCATCTCGATCGTCTGCTGCACGTACCGGCGATTGCGTAGGCCGGTGAGGGCGTCGGTCACGCTGAGCGACTCCGCGAGCCGCGCGCCTTCGACACGTCGCTGATAGAGGAAGAATCCGACGACGGCAACGAGGATGGCCAGCCCGGCGGCGGCGTCGCGCTGAAAGGCGCGCTGGCTGGCCTGCAGCTGCAGCTCGGCCTGATTGCGGCGCAGCGAGTCGATCTCGTGCAGCCGGCGCTCGTCGGCAAAGCGCTGCTCGAGCGTCGCGATGTGCCGTGCCGTCTCGGCGCTGAAGATGGAATCGCTCACCAACTTGGACCGCTTGAACGAGCGCAGCGCGTTGACCAGCTCACCCTGCGCTTCCTGCGCGAGCGCCAGCTCGGCGCTCGCCTGCCGCACGAGCTCGCGCGACGCCATGCTGTCGGCGATCGCGAGCGCCTCGCGCGCGGACGCAAGGGCCGCCGCCGGCGTGCCGGCGGCGCGATCGTACTGCGACAACGCCAGTCGCACCTGCACGCCGAGCCCGCGGTCGCCCGCCTGGGCCGCCAGGCGCATGGCCTCCAGCAGCTCGCGATGCGCCTCGTCGAGACTGTGCATCGCGAGATACACCATGCCGATGTTGCGATGCGAGAGCGCGGTGGCCGACTTGTCGGTGGTCGCGGCGCGAATCTCGAGCGCCTGGCGCTGATAGTTCAGGGCGCGCGGGTAGTCGCCCTTGTCGAAATAGACGTCGCCGATGTTGTTCAGCGTCGACGCGACGCGCGGCTTGTTCCCCTGCTCACGGCGAAGCCGCAGCGCGCGGTTGAAGTACGACAGAGCTTGGTCGAACTCGCGCAACCGCCCGTACACGATGCCGATGTTGTTGAGCGACAGCGCGACGCCCGACTTGTCGCCCGTGCGCTCGCGGATCGCCAGCGCCTCGAGATGATACGAGAGGCTCTTCGGGTAGTCGGCGAGGTCGGTCGAGTAGACGAAGCCGAGGTTGTTGAGAGAGTTCGCCGTCTCGCGTTCGTTGCCGACGCCGCGCTGCAGAGCGAGGGCCAGCGTGAACGATTCGACGGCGCGATTCGGATCGCCGACGCGTTGGGCGAGCGATCCGAGGTTGCTGATCGCGCGCGCCTCGCCGGCGCGATCGCCCGCGCGTTGCGCGAACCGGCGGGCGCTGTCGGCGTAGAAGGTGGCCGAATCGTACCGGCCGGCCGTCATGTGCGGCCAAAGCAGCTCGCTCAGCGTCGCGACGTTGGCGGCGGGGTCGGGATAGGTCTTGAACAGTTTGAGCGCTTCCGCGCCGTAGCGCAGCGCCTGTTCGGGCTGATCGATCTTGTGCGCGTCGACGAGTTTGGCGAGGGCGCGGGCGCGCTCCAGTCCCGACAGGGAGGGCAGGCGCGCCTCGAGATCGGTGGGCGAGGCCTGAGCGCGAAGCGAGCAGGCGGCGGCCATCGAGAGCACGATGGCGATCGCGAGCCGACGGGCGGCGGGAACGAAGTGGGCGTGCACGGCGTTGGGCACGGTCGGGTGGGGCGGGAGCGCCGCAGAATCGACGCCACCATTGACGACCAGGGTACCCCACAGGCATCGTCGACACCCGAAGTCGGAAGTTGCGGGCACTCGAACCCCCTGCGCATGCGCTCGCTCACATTCTTCGCTCTTTGCAACGCCGTTGGCGCTTCCGCCGCGTTCGCGCAACCCGCCTCCGCCGGCCAGTGGACAGCGTACGGCCACGACGCGCTCGGCAGCCGCTACTCGCCGCTCGCGCAGATTACGCGACAGAACGTCGCGCAGCTCGCGGTGGCGTGGACCTACCGCACCGGCGAGGCGAGCACGCACACGCAACAGCCAACCAAGTTCGAAGCGACGCCGCTCATGGTCGACGGAACGCTCTATCTCTCGACGCCCTTCGGCAGAGTGATCGCGCTCGATCCGACCACGGGCGCCGAGCGCTGGACCTTCGACGCGCACCCAGACCGCGGCGGCGACTGGGGCGACTTCGCGAATCGCGGCGTCTCGACCTGGGCCGACCCGCGCGCCCCACAGGGCGCGCCGTGCCGCCGGCGCATCTACCTCGGCACGATCGACGCGCGCATCATCGCGCTCGACGCGAAGACCGGCGCGATCTGTCGCGGTTTCGGCGCGAACGGAACGGTGAGCCTCCGCCATGGGCTGCGAAACTCGCCCTACTACTCGGAGGAGTACGAGCTCACGTCGCCGCCCGCGGTGATCAACGGAACGATCGTCACCGGCTCGTCGGTCGCCGACAACACCCGCACGAACGCGGCGAGCGGCGAGGTACGGGCATACGATGCGCGCACTGGCGCGCTGCGCTGGAGCTGGGACCCCGTGCCGCGCGACTCGACCGATGCCGCGTACGCCACCTGGCGCGGCGCGATGGCGCACACCACGGGCGCCGCGAATGCCTGGTCGGTGATCGCCGCCGACTCGGCGCGCGATCTCGTCTTCGTGCCGACGGGCAGCGCGAGCCCCGACTACTACGGCGGCGAGCGCGCCGGCGACAACCGGTACGCGAACTCGATCGTCGCGCTGCGCGCATCGACGGGAAAAGTCGTGTGGCACTTTCAGCTCGTGCATCACGACCTGTGGGACTACGACGTCGCGTCGCCGCCCGCCCTCGTCACCATCGTGCACGACGGCACGCCGGTCGACGTCGTGCTGCAGGCGGGCAAGACGGGCCAGCTGTACGTGCTCGATCGTGCCACCGGGAAGCCGATCTATCCGGTAGAGGAGCGCGCCGTGCCGGCGTCCGACATCTACGGCGAGCGCGCGTCGCCGACGCAGCCGTTCAACACGGTGCTTCCGCCACTCAGTCCGCAGGGACTGCCGCTCGACAGCGTGTGGGGCATCAACTCCGCCGATCGCGAGGAGTGTCTCGCGCAGATCCGTCCATTGCGCAACGACGGCGTGTTCACGCCGCCGAGCTTGCGGGGCACGCTGGCGTCACCGTCGAACATCGGCGGCGCGCACTGGGGCGGGCTCGCGTACGACCCGGCGCATCACATCGCGGTGATTCCCGTCAACCGGCTCGCCGCGTTCATCCAGCTCATTCGGCTCGACCAACTCGACACACTCGAGGCGAAGCAAAATTCCTCGCGCCTCGACGATCAGTACACGCGCATGCACGGCACACCGTACGTCATGCGCCGCCGCATCCTCAAGGCATCGAGTGGGCTGCCCTGCACTCCCCCGCCATTCGGCGCGCTGGTCGCGATCGATCTGACGACGGGCAAACGCGCCTGGGAGGTGCCGCTCGGCGATCCGTCGACGATGAAGCCGGAGTATGCTCCGATGGCCCCACTGCATCTCGGCACACCGAACCTCGGCGGCCCGATCGCGACGGCCGGCGGCGTGGTGTTCATTGGCGCCACAATGGATCACGTGCTCAGAGCGTTCGACGTCGAGACCGGACGCGAGCTATGGAAAGGACCGCTGCCGGCGGGCGCACGCGCGACGCCGATGACGTATCAGGTCACGCCGGGCGGGAAGCAGTTTGTCGTCGTCGCCGTTGGCGGGAGCGAGGACTGGGGTAAGGGAGATTACGTGGTCGCGTTTGCGCTACCGGAGCGGGCTCGGTAGCGCGGCTGTCGCGGGTCAGAACGGGGCGCCGGCCTCGCCGAGCATAGCCTTTCGCATCAAAGGCAGCGGCAGCGGCCCGAGCTTGAGGAAGTCATCATGCAATTTCTGTAATGAATAGGTGGCCCCATCTCGGCCTTGTGGTCGTCGTCGGATGGAATTCACCGGAGCAATTCTATGCCGCCGACGCATTACGGCCAGCCGCCACCGCTCGGCGGCGGTGGGCGGCGGACCCGGAACCGTGGTCCGCGTACTACATTGAACGTCGGATGGACATACGAGATTTCGAAGCGGGCTCGAGAAATCGCCGGTGCGCAGTCAAGCTGACGATGCGCACGCCCCGACGCTGGAAAGCGGCTGCCCTGATTTCGTCGACGACGCTCCTCGCCGCCCTCGCATGCAGCGAGCGGCCGTCTCCGGTCGCACCCGACTCGGCAGTCACACTCCCGTCCAACCTGTTGCGCGCGTGCAAGGCGGCTCCGAGCGATTCCCCGCTTCGGTCGACGCGATTCCACGCGAAGGCGTCCGGTCGATACACGGTCACCATTGGTGAGTCGATCGGGTTTGACCTCGCCGGTCGCGCCCAGCTTCCGCTGCTCGCCCTCTATGGCCAAGTGTCATCCGACGGATCGCACTACTCGGCGCCGTCGAATTGCACCGGAGCGGACAGTGTGTGGGTCGCCTTCCGCGAGCTTTCCGGCGTACTGGATACGGGCGTCGCCGTCATGGACGTTACGCGTCCGGCGATCGTGGCGCCGAAGACTGCCGTCGTCGTCACCGGCGGCGAGAAGACGATCGGCGTGTTGGCACCACGGCCCACAAATCGAACTGCGTGGACATCGCCTCGCATCATCGGCTTCCTCGGTGCGACGCGCGGCTCCGCGCACGCCGTATCGGACACGCTCGTCGACTACGTCGCTCCGAGCAACACGTCGGGCGCCGATTCTGTGCGCGTCGTCGTCGAGGCCGACTATGCGAGTATCGTGATTCGCGACACGACCGTGTTGTACGTCACGCTGATTCCGCGTGTGATCGCGCCATCGTATTCCGTGGCCTCGATCGGATCGACGGATCCTACGGTTACGCTCGACGCACGGGGCCTGAGCAGCGACGGGCGCGTCGCGGGAACCTCGACCCTGACGAACGGCGACACCCACGCGTTCGCGTGGACCAACGGCCGCTACACCGACCTCGGCACATTCGGCGGCGCACGGACGGAGGGCGTCGGCATCAATGCGCACGGCGACGTTGCGGGTTACGCGCGCAACACCGACTCGACGTTTCAGGGCCTCGTGTGGAGCGCTGACGGCACGATCTCCAAAGTGCCGGGCGGCCGGCCGGTCCCGGTCGGAATCACCGATGATGGCGCCGTCTACACCGGTAATGGCGGCGATTACAACGGCTTTGGCACGTATTGGCGCTCCGGCAGCGTCATCCGATCGATCTTTGGAATTCCAGAACGACTGACGTACAACGGACTAGCCGCGCACTGCTACTACAGCGCGGTTCCTCACACGGTCTGCGCTATCACGTTCCCCGACGGGCGCGAATCCACCGTGCGCGGATCCAGGGTGCTTGCGGTCAACGATGCCAATACCTTTTGGCTATACGACAACGACTTCGGACAACCGCCTGAGACCTATATCGTCGCGTCCGACGCACCCACGGACATGACACCATCGTCCTCGATTTGGCCGGAGCTGATCCCGCCACACTACGTGACCCCGCCGTTCGCGGACACGATTCCGGTTGAGCAGACCTATCCGATGAGAAACGCGCCGTCGATCAGCGCCCCGCGCGCGTTGGACAACCGCGGCTCGTATCTGTCGCAGACGCTCGTCGTGACCACCGCCGGCGCATACTCCATCGAGGCACAGATCGCCGACAGATCATGGCATCTCGTGCGTGCGATCACGATGAACGAGGCGGGACAGATTCTCGCGATCGGCTACAACACGAGCACCGGCGCGAAAAGCCCGATCGTCCTCAGCCCGAGCCGCGCTACCGTCGCCACTTCTCTCGCCACGCCACAGACCGCCGGCGCCGCAGCTAGTCGACGTGCGACAGCTACCCGAGCATCCGCTCCACCGCCCGCACCAGCGGCGCAAACGACAGCGGCTTTCCTGCCACGCGCTGCGCTTGCTCGTGCGCCAGCTCGCGCTGGCCTTCGCCGAACAACGCCGCGCACACCCACGGGCCGGCGCGCGGATTCCGCCACCAGTCCTCGTCGTACCGCTCGACGAGCGTCTCGGTGATGAGCGCCTGGAGCTGCCACGCGCGCAGGTAGCGTACGGCGTAGTAGCGCGGATCGACGTCGACGAACGCGTCGGCGCGGTTGTAGCGGAAGCTCGTCGCCGACGTCATGACGTCGACGTACAGGTCGGGCAGCGAGTCCCACGGCACGTTGCCGCCGTACAGGTCGATCTCGTAGATCAGCTTCGCGGCGTACCGGCGGAGGAAATGCAGCTCTTCGAATCCCGACGAGCGGATGAACTTCGGAAGCGCGGCGGCGGTCAGCTCGGTGTAGCGCTTGAGCCATCTCGGACTTTCCATGAGATGGTCGAAGAGCATCGCGTAGCCTTCGGTGATCGAGTTGTCGCCGAGCCAGCGGTACTCGAACGGCAGATCGGGACGCATGTACGCGAAGTGCAGCGCATGTCCGAGCTCGTGCAGAAAGGTGTTCCAGTCGGTCTGGCCGCCGTGCGGACGCAGAACCAGGTACACCTCCCGCGGCACGCGCACCGGCGAGCAGAACGCGCGCGAGCGCTTGCCGGGCCTGTCGCCCGTATCGAGCGTGATGCGCCCCGACGCGAGCGGATCGATGCCCATCTCGTGCACCTGCTTCCGGATGGAGCTCTCCATCTCGTTCGGCTGGAAGAACTCGTCGAACTCCCGCGCGCGAAAGAGCGCGAGCGCGTCGGCGCGGGTGAGGTCCTTCGCGTCGGCGCCAAGGATGCGCTTCGAGAACTCGGGGAGCACCTCGTTCCACATCGCCTGGGTGTCGCGCAGGAACTGCTCGCACTCCGCCTTGAGGGCCTCGAGCGACACGCCGCTCAACAGCTCGAAGGTGGCGTTGTAATTGGAGGCGAGGCCGAGCTGCTCGGTGATGTCGCGCTCCCGCTGGAAGCGCTCGCGACGGAGCGGCGCGAGCTCCTGCTCCACGAGCTTGGCGCGCGCCGCTTCCATCGCGTGCCGCTCGTTGCGGTCGGTGCCGTTCGCCATCTCGATCGACATCGTTTCGTACTCGATCTCACGGCCGTCGTCGAGACGCACGATGGCCGAGCCTTCCCAGGCAATCTCGCGCTCGTCGAGCGGCGCGAGCTGACGCGAGCTCTGCGACTCGGTCTGCCAGTCGAGGAGGAGCCGCGCGGACCGCTGCTCTTCGCTTCCCTCGGGCGCGCCGCGGAACATCTCGAGCGTGAGCTCGAGCGCGTCGGGGCCGAGGATCGCGGCGTGACGCGCGTAGATCGGCTGAAGCTCCGCCGTGGCTTTCTGCCCGGAGTGCGCGAGATAATACTCGCGCGAGATCTCCTCCATGAACGCCTCGCCCTCTGTGCGAAGGCGCTCGAGCGACAGAGCGGTCACGATCCGATTCGCGCCTTGATGATCTCGCCCACGTGCTCCGCCGCGACGCGCTCCTGCTGCAGCGTGTCGCGGTTGCGGATCGTCACCGTGCCGTCGGCGATCGTTTGCCCGTCCACGGTGATGCAGTACGGCGTACCGACTTCGTCCTGGCGACGGTAGCGGCGGCCGATCGCCCCCGATTCGTCGTAGAACACCGGGAAGCTCTTGCGAAGCTCCTTCGTCAGCTTCTCGGCGAACTCCGGCATGCCGTCCTTCTTCACGAGCGGAAAGACACCGGCCTTGATCGGCGCGAGCGACGGATGGAGCGCGAGCACGGTGCGTCCCTCGTCTTCGCCTTCGACTTTCTCTTCCTTGTACGCGTTGACGAGCACGGCGAGCGCGGTGCGGTCGGCGCCGACCGACGTCTCGACGACGTAGGGCAAGAACCGCTTGTTGTTCGGCTGGTCGAAGTACTCGAGCTTCTTGCCGGAATACTCCTGATGGCGCGCGAGGTCGAAGTCGCCGCGGTTGTGCACGCCCTCGATTTCTTGAAAGTCGAGCGTGCCGCCAAAGTCGAACTGCACGTCGAACGCCGCGCGCGCGTAGTGCGCGAGCTCCTGCTTGGTGTGCTCGTGGAAGAGCAGCCGCGCCGGATCGAGGCCGAGCGACTTGTGCCACTCCATGCGCTGTTCCTTCCAGTAGTCGAACCAGTGCATGTCCGTGCCCGGCTCGACGAAGAACTGCATCTCCATCTGCTCGAACTCACGCGTACGGAAGATGAAGTTTCCGGGCGTGATCTCGTTGCGAAACGCCTTGCCGATCTGCGCGATGCCGAACGGGACTTTCTGTCTCGTCGATTGTTGCACGTTCAGAAAATTCACATAGATGCCCTGCGCCGTTTCCGGCCGCAGATACACGACCGACGCGCTCTCTTCCACCGGCCCCATGAACGTCTTGAACATGAGGTTGAACATCCGGGGCTCGGAGAGCGTGCCCTTCATGCCGCATGCCGGACACTGGCCGTCCGGCTGGCCGGGCGTGCCCTTGATCTTGGGATCGTCGGCGCGAAAGCGCTTCTTGCAGTTGCTGCAATCGACGAGCGGGTCGGTGAACGTGGCGACGTGGCCGCTCGCCTCCCAGACGCGCGGATGCATGAGGATCGCCGCGTCGAGCCCTTCGATGTCGTCGCGGGCCCGCACCATCGCGTTCCACCACCGGTCCTTGATGTTCTTCTTCAGCTCGACACCGAGCGGGCCGTAGTCCCACACCGATCCCGTGCCGCCGTAGATCTCGGAGGACTGGAAGATGAAGCCGCGCCGCTTGCAGAGCGACACGAGTTTTTCGAGGACGTCGGGTTGGTTCGGCATGATCGGGTAGAGGGCGGTTGAGCGGGCACGACGAGCTTTGCCACGCCCTCTACAAGGTAATCACAGCAAGCTTTCCAGTCCCGCCGTGCGGAGGAGCGGCGCATAGCGCGGGTCCACCGCCAGGCCGCGCCGGTCGAAGAGGAAATCGGTCAGGACGCGCCGCAGCCGCCCGGGCCGCCGGTGATAGCCGCGCTCTACCCAATCCATGGCCGACTTCCACTCGCCGAGCTCCGCGTAGGCCACGATGATCCGGTCCGAGAGCTGCCGGCTGGTGCTCGAGTCGGCAAACGGATTCTCCGACGTCGCCAGCTCGAGCAACTGCACCAGCTCGCGGCGCACGTCCGCCTCGCGCGCCGCCGCCCAGCCGAGCTGCTCGATGTTCTCCTCCAGTCGCGCGAGCCGCTCGTTCTCGCCGCGCTGCGCGAGGAGCGACCGCCGCGCGACGGACGCATCCTCCGGCCGGCCGGCGCGATGGCAGGCAATCTCCAGGCGCTCGAGCGCCATCTCGTACCGCGGATTCAATCGCAGCGCTTGCCGGAGCGGGCCGATGGCCTCGTCGTACCGACCGGCTGTCATGAGCGCGTCGCCCAGCGCGTTGAAGTTGGCCGCGGCATTCGGGCTGATCGTCGTCGCGCGGCGCATCATCTCGATGGCCTCGGGCAGGCGGTCGGCGATCTTGAGCCAGGTGCCGTACGAGCGCGGGCCGTTGTCCGATTGGTCGAGCTCGAGTCCGCGACGAAGCTCGCTCTCGGCGCCCTCGAAGTCGTCCTCCCAGTAGATCATCACGAAGCCGATGGAGATGTGCACCCCGGCATTCTCGTCGTCCATCGCCAGCGCCTCGAGCCGGAGCGCGCGGGCACGCTGCATGGCCTCGGCGACGGGAGTGAAGCCGCGATAGCCGATCACGTGCACCGTGTCGGCGAGGCCGGTCAGCGCTTCCGCGTTCGTGGGGTCGAGCTGGCGCGCGCGCTGAAAGTGCGTCATCGCCAGCTCGAGCTTCTCGAGCGAGCCCGGTCCGCCCATCATGCCGCGCGTCCAATACGATCGTCCGGCGGCACATGCGTCGCGCGATTCCGGCCGTACGCGACTCACGCGCGGCGCGGCGGCGGCGACCACCGGTGACTGCGTTCCCAGCAGCGGCCGGACGATGTCGAGCAGCGCCGACGCCGTGGCCGGGCGTTGGTCGCGTTCCTTCGACAGCAGGTCTCCGATGAGCGTGCGCAGCACGAGCGCGCGACTGTCGGTTCCGACCGGGAGCTCCGGTGCAGGCGAGGTCAGATGCTGCGCGACGACCGCGATGGCGTTCGGGCCGCGGAAGGGTGGAACGCCGCTGAGCAGCTCGTACAACATGCAGCCGAGGCTGTACAGATCGCTGCGCCCGTCGAGGTCCCGCTCGCCCGTGGCCTGCTCGGGACTCATGTACGCCACGGTGCCCATCACGAGACCGGTCTGCGTGAGATTCGTCTCGTCGCCCGCCGCAACGCTCGCGATGCCGAAGTCGGCGAGCATCGCGCGCTCGCTGCACAGGAACACGTTTTCCGGTTTGAGATCGCGATGCACCACGCCCTGGCTGTGCGCGTACGCGAGCGCTTCGGCGAGGTCGCACACGATGCGCACTGCGTCGTCGATGGGCAGCGTGCGCGAGCGATCGAGCCGCGCGCGCAGCGTGTCGCCCTCGATGAACGGCATCACGTAGTACAGCTGTCCGTCGACTTCGCCCGAATCGAACAGCGGAACGATGTTCGGGTGGACGAGACGCGCCGTGAGCCGGATCTCGCGCGCAAACCGATCCGCGCCGACGAGCGCCGAGAGATCGGGGGCGAGGAGCTTCACCGCCACGCGGCGATCGAGGCGGCGATCGTGCGCGAGCACGACACTGGCCGATCCGCCGCGGCCGAGCTCTCGTTCGACCTCGAATCGATCGCCCAGCGCTGGCATCAGGTATCCAGCTCCGCGCTCAGCCGCGGCTCGGGCGGCGCGCCCCGGCCCAGCAGTCGCGCCACGATCTTGTCGCCGTGGAACCGTCCGTTCTCGATGAACACCTTGTTCGCGTCGTAACCGGCGACGACCACGCCGGCGATGAACAAGCCAGGCACGGTGGTCTCGAGCGTCTCCGGATCGTGCGCGGGAATTCCCGTCACCGGATCGATGGGCACGCCGACCTGACGCAGCAAATCCATGTTCGGCGCGAAGCCGGTCATCACATAGACGCGGTCGGCGCGCAACCGCTCCTCGCCGCGCGGCGACGTGATGATCACCGCGTCGCGCCCGATGCGCGCCACGCGGCTCTCCCACCGCGTCGCGATGCTGCCCTCTTTCTCGCGGTTGAGAAAGTCGGGGAGCACCCACGGCTTGATCTTCTTGTCGAAGGTCGGCCCGAAGTGCACGAGCGTGACACGCGCACCGGTGCGCCAGAGGTCGAGCGCCGCCTCGGCCGCCGAATTGCCGCCGCCCACGACGACGACGTCCTGATCGAACGCCTCGTGCCCTTCTCGATAGACGTGGCTCACGTGCGGAAGATCTTCGCCCGGCACGCGGAGGTAGTTCGGCGACCCGAAGTACCCGGTCGCAATCACGACGGCGCGGGCCTGATGGACTTGGGGGCCGTTTGCGCGCGAATCGGAATGCACGACGAACGCGTCACCGCTGCGCTCGATCGACGTCACGCGCTCGTACTGATGGACCGGAATCTCGAAGTGGCGGACGACGGCGCGGTAGTACGCCAATGCGTCGCGGCGCGTCGGCTTCTCGGTGGCGATCACGAACGGCAGCCCGCCGAGCGACAGCTTCTCGGCGGTCGAGAAGAAGGTGGCGTAGGTGGGATAGTGCGAGATCGTCCCGACGACCGAGGCACCGTCGAGCACCAGCGTGTTCAGCCCCGCGCGCTGCGCGGAGATGGACGCCGCGAGGCCGCATGGGCCGGCGCCGACGATCAGAAGGTCGATCATCTCGTTGTTCGGATTGACATTGCCCTGAAAGCTAGCAGGCATCCCGATGGCGAACGCGGGGCCAGGCTCGTGGGCATCTATGCGGCCGCGTGATGTGAAGTGCGCGATGGCGATGGGAGCCACCAGGCGAACGCGCGTATCGTCGCGGCATGCAGGACTTCAAGCAAATCGTGGCATGGCAACGGGCGCATGCGATGTCGATCGCGTTGCATCGGGCAGCGCGTGGGTTTTCGCGGGCTGGGCATGCGAGCCTACGGTCGCAGCTGACTCGGGCCGCGGAGTCTATCGCGTCGAATATCGTCGAGGGGTGCGGAGCGGCCACGAACAAGGAGTTCGCGCGGTTTCTCGACATATCGATCAAGTCCGCGAATGAGACCGAGTACCACTTGCTCGCCGCGCGGGATCACACACTGATGTCGCCCGACGACTGGCGCCGTTTCACGGCAGAGACGATCGAGATTCGGAAGATGACGTACGGCTACCGGCGCTCGGTGCTGAACAACGATCGCCGGCGGCACTCCGGGCGTGAGGCATGAGTCGTCTGGCACGAATCTCGAGCCTCGAGCCTCGAAGCTGGGTCCTCGAACCTGGGCTCGCTTTCGACGTCGAGATGTTGAGGTCGAGCCTCGAGGCGTGAGATGTGAGCCTCGAGCCTCACGCCTCGACTGTCTCTCTTCCCGGTCGAGATCTCGACATCGAATGCGAGCCCAGGTTCGAGGCTCAAGGCTCGAGGTGCCAGGCTCGAGACAACGGCTCATGCCTCGAGCGCTACCGCGCCCTACAACCCAATAATCTGATCCCGCCTCGTTCCTACACTCACGTAACTGATGCGCGTCTCGATCAGCTCCTGCAACCGGTCGAGGTACTTCCGCGCCTGGTCGGGCAGCTCCGACATCTGCCGCGCCTCGCTCGTGGAGCGCTGCCAGCCTTCCATCCACTCGTAGCGCGGAACCACCCGGTCGAGCGCGGTGATGTCGCCCGGAAACTCGGTGTGGAGATCGCCGTCGTACTCGTAGCCCGTGCAGATCGCGATGCGGTCGAGCGTGTCGAGCACGTCGAGCTTCGTCACGGCCACGTCGGTCAGTCCATTGATGCGCGTCGCGTAGCGCACGACGACCGCGTCGAACCAACCGCATCGCCGCGCACGGCCCGTGGTGGCGCCGTACTCGTTGCCGAGCGCGCGCACGCGCTCCTCCATCGGCTCGTCCATCTCAGTGGGCAGCGGGCCGGTGCCCACGCGCGTCGTGTACGCCTTCACCACGCCGAGCACGGCATCGATCGACGTGGGCGCAATGCCGACGCCGATCGACGCGCCGCCCGACGTCGTGCTGCTCGACGTCACGAACGGATACGTGCCATGGTCGACGTCGAGCAGAGAGCCCTGCGCGCCCTCGAGCAGCACCGCGGCGCCCGTCTTCTGCGCGCGGTACACCATGAGCCCCACGTCTTCGGCCAGCGGCAGCAAGCGCTCGCCAAGGCGACAGAGCTCGTCGAGCGTCTCCTCGACGTCGGCGCGCTTGGCGCTGCCGAACCCGATGAGCTGCGCGTTCGCGCGCTCCACGCCGCGGGACACGAGCTCGCGCAAGCGATCGCGATTGCGCAGGTCGAGCACGCGCACGCCGCGGCGCGCGACCTTGTCCTCGTACGCCGGCCCGATGCCGCGGCCGGTGGTGCCGAGCGATTGCGAGTGCGCACTCTCGCCGTCGATGAGCTTGTGGTACGGCAGCACGAGATGCGCGCGGTCGCTCACGTACAAGCGTCCTTCCACGTCGATGCCGTCGGCGACGAGCTCGTCGATCTCGGTGAAGAGCTTTTCCGGGTCGAGCACCACGCCGTTGCCGATGGCGCACCGCACGCCGCCGTGCAGAATGCCGCTCGGAATCTGGTGCAGCACGAACGAATGATCGCCGAGGTCGACGGTGTGCCCGGCATTCGCCCCGCCCTGGTAGCGGACCACCCAGTCCGCGCGCTCGGCCAGGACGTCGACGAGCTTGCCTTTGCCCTCGTCGCCCCACTGGGCGCCGACGACGACCACAGTGCGATTCGTTTGAGTGAACATGGGTGGGCCGGGCGGGATCGGGCGTGAATTCAGGGCAAAAAAATACGCCCCGGCGGATCGCTCGGGGCGTTGAGTAAATCTACCGCGCAGCCTGTGCGTGTCAACGGCGCGGCCTCCGTGGGGGCTCGTGTGCAACTTCCGGCGAGCGGCACGTCTCCTCCCGTGAACGCGGCCACGCCGGCCGTTCAGCCCATTCGCAGCGAGGAGCCATGCACGCCCGCCGCATCGTTTCGATCGCCCTTTTCACGCTGGCTGCTTGCGACGACCGCCGCGCCGCCGCGAGGAGCGTCGACGCCGCCGTCGCGCCCGCTCCGGCGGCTCCGGTTGGGCTGAGCGGCGCCAACGACTCGCGTGTGACGCTCGCCATCCAGCAGCGATCGAACATTCCACTTCCCTCGGCCGGGCCCGGCACGATGCTCGTGCGCACCGGCCGCGCCGGGCTGCAGGTTGATTCGCTCGAGCAGGGGATGAACCGCGTCCGCGAGCTGGCGCGCAGCACGGGCGCCCTCGTCGGCAACACCAGCGTCCAGAGCGGACGCGATCAGCTTCGCTCCGCGATGCTGGAGCTGCGCATTCCCTCGGATCGCTTCGACGATCTCGTCGTTGGACTACGCGCGCTCGGGAAGCTCGAGGCGATCGACGTGAACGTTGCCGACGTGGGCGAAGAGTTCGTCGACGTGACGGCGCGCGTGGCCAACGCGCGGCAGCTCGAGCGCCGGCTCATCGATCTCCTCGCGACGCGCACGGGCAAGCTGTCCGACGTGCTCGAGGTGGAGCACGAGCTGGCGCGCGTCCGTGAAGAGATCGAGCGGTACGAGGGACGCCTGCGCTATCTGCGCGAGCGAGCCGCGGTGAGCACGCTCGCCGTGACGGTGCACGAGCCGATCCCGGTCATCGCCGATCACCCCGGAACGAACCCGATCGGCGAAGCGACGAAGCAGGCGTGGCGCAATTTCATCGCGCTCGTGGCCACGGCCATCGCGTCGCTCGGCGTGCTCGTTCCGCTTGGCGTCATCGCCACTGGGGCGGTGATCGTCGGCCGGCGGTCGATTCGCACGCTGTCGTCTCGAGCGTAGCGACGGGGTCGAGCCCTTCCGGGTACGCGACGGCTAGACGAGCACCGCGGCGATCATCCAGACGGCCATCACCAGACCGATCGCCACCTTCACCGCCGCGGCGGTCACGCGCCCGACGAAGGCGCCCCACGCCACGCGCGTCGCAACGCCGTGATCCTGTCCGCGGCTCCATTCGAAGACGAACGCGCCAACGAACGCCCCGACGAACGCGCCGACGATCGACCCGATCACCGGTACCGGCACACCCATGAACGCGCCCACCATGCCGCCGAGGATCGCGCCCCACCCCGCGCGCCGTGAGCCGCCGTATTTCTTCGTGAAGCGGCTGGTCAGCACCCACTCCAGCCCTTCGGCGACGACCATGAGCACTCCCATGGCGATCACCGTCGTGAGGCCGATGCCCCCCGCCGGCACGAGCAGGAAGTAGCAGAGCGCGCCGCCGAACAGCACGAGCGTGCCCGGCATCCCGAACGGGATCATGATCAGGCCGAGGACGATCGCGGCGATGAGAAGCAGAACCTGCATTCAACCGAGCTCCGTTGCGGTGCGTGCGAGAATGCCCGCTACACTGGCGATCCCCGTGCCGCGCATGAAGCCGGGCGTGTCGCGCGACGTGTGGATCCTCCCAAGCGTACGCAGATCGCCCCGGCTGAGTGTCACCGTCTGCCAGCCCGCTTCGGCGAGCGGCACGTGGTCGGTGAGAATGCCCGGAATGAGCCGTAGGACGCGCAGCGGCTCTCGTTGGGCCGAGGCGGCGTTGCGGATCCGCGCGAGGAGCGCCGCCGGCGCCGGGCTGCCGTGCATCACGGTGACCCGGCCGCGGTCGTCGACGCTGTCGCAGTTCAGCGCGACGCCCGGCCCTCGCCCTCGGACCCAGGCTCGCGCGCCGGCCAGCCCGAGCTCCTCGGCGTCGGTGATCAGCACCCCCACGCGTGCGGTGCTCGGAATGGCCTCGACCGCCTCGAGCACCGCGGCGACCCCGCTCGCGTTGTCGAGCGTGCCCTGGTTCTTCGTGCCGACGATGGACAGCATCAGCGGCGTGGATCCGAGCCAGGTGGCGACGAGCAGCACCGCCGCGAGGAGCTCGTGCCCGCGAATCATCGCGAGCACCAAGAGTCCGATCAGGCCCAGGGTGGTGACGACCACGCCGAGTACACGCGCGATCATCGAGACCGGTTGCCACTTGGAGTCGATGTGCGCGACGAGCCAGATCGCCGGCTCGTCATCGCCGCGCGTCGCCTCGAGATTGACGCCCGTGCGCCGCCGTGCGGGGAAATCGAGCACGCCGTCGCGGCCGAGGTAGCCGAGGGCGGCGGCGGTCACGGCCAGCGCGACGACCGACAGGATCGTGAGCGCCGGGGCGCGGCGTCCGAGATACAACCCGATCCCGGCCAGCGCCGCCACCAGACCGCCCAGCGGCGTGGCCCAGGCGCCGACGAATTCAGAATACTCAAACGATCGTTCTGTAACTACAAAACCAGCATTTTTCAGGACGCCGGCGCAGTAGTCGCGCGCCTCGGCGGCCGCCGCACTTCCCGCCGGCCGCGCCTGGGCGCCGAGGTGCTCCAGGTGCGTCGCCACTCGACCCCTACGCCGTCGCCAGCTCCGCGCTGCGCAGCAGCTCCTCGACGATCTCCCCCTGCTCCGCCGCGAGGCCCACCAGCGGCGACCGCACCGGGCCGCCGGCCAGCCCCACCCGATCCATCGCCGCCTTCACTCCCGCCACGCCGAGCTCGCCCACGATCTTCGCGCCGAGCGGCGACATGCGCGCCTGCGCCGCCGACGCGGCTTCCGCGTCGCCGCTCGCGGCCGCGTCGTACACCTCGAGCGACAAACCCGCCGCGAACAATGCCACGGCGAGAATTCCTCCAGGCGATCCGCTCTCGAGCGCATGGTGAAACATCGGCGCATTCCCCGTCAGCACGGCGAACGTGGGCGACTGGATGTTCATGTACGACGCGAACAGCTCGCGATTGCCCGAGCTGTCCTTGATGCCGATCACGTTCTCGTGCGCCGCCAGCTCGGCCACGAGCGTGGGCGCGAGCGTGAAGTGCATGTACTTGGGAATGTTGTACAGCATCACCGGCACCGGGCTCTCCTCCGCGATGCGCCAGTAATGCTGCATCAACGCCGCGCCGGTCATCGCCGTGCCGTAGTAGTGCGGCGCCACGACCAGCACCGCGTCGGCCCCGCGCGACGCCGCGTCGCGCGTGTACTGCAAGCACGTGCGCGTCGACTCGGCGCCCGTGCCGGCGATCAGCCACTTGTCGCGCGGCACCAACTCGCGCGCCGCGTCGATCAGCGCCGAGCGCTCCGAGGCGTCGAGCAGGGCGGCTTCGCCCGTCGAGCCGTTCGTGACGATGCCGTGCAGCCCGGCGGCGAGATGCGCGCGCACGTTGGCTGAGAACGCGGCCACGTCCAGCTCGCCCGTCTCCGCATAGAAGGTGGTCACCACGGGGGCGAACACGCCCTTGAGCTCTTTTTTCATCAGAGAAAGTCCAGTCCACCTGTTTGAATGCCGTCGAGCTGCGTCGACTCGGGCTCGGGCGCCGCCGGCTCCTCCGGCGGAATGTCTTCCGCCTTCACCGTCTGCGACAGCCGCGAGAACATGCGCATCTTGAGCTCGAAGTCCGACGGGTTGCTCGCCGCCGCCTTCGCCGTCTCGAACGTGACCTCGCCGCTCTGCACGAGATCGGTGAGACACTGGTCGAACGTCTGCATGCCGTACTGCTCGCGTCCTTCGGCGATGTAGTCGCGAATCTCGCCGATCCGCGTGCCCTCGAGAATGACGTCCTTGATCGTGGGGGTGACGATCATGATCTCGGCGGCCACGGCGCGTCCCTTTCCTGAGCGCGTCGGCAGCAATCGCTGCGAGATCACCGCGTACAGCGACTCGGCGAGCCGAATGCGAATGACGTCCTGCTCCTCGGGCGCGAACATCGCCATGATGCGCAAAATCGTGCTCTGCGCGTCGGGCGTATGCAGCGTGGACATGAGCAGGTGCCCCGTCTCCGCCGCCTTGATTGCCGTGTCCACCGTTTCGGCGTCGCGCATCTCGCCGATCATGATGACGTCGGGATCCTGCCGCAGGGCGGCGCGCAGGCCCATCTTGAAGTCGGTCGTGTCGGAGCCGATCTCGCGCTGCGTCACCGACGACGCGCGGTCCTTGTGCAGGAACTCGATCGGATTCTCGAGCGTGAGGATGTGCCGCGCCTCGCGCACGTTGATGTAGTTGATCAGCGCCGCCATGGTGCTCGACTTGCCCGAGCCCGTGACGCCGGTGACGAGAATCATTCCGCGCTCGGTCTCGGCGATCTTCGCCAGCACCGGCGGCAGGCCGAGCTTCTCGAACGTCGGCACTTCCCACGGAATGACACGCATGATGATCGAGAACGATCCGCGCTGCTTCATGATGTTCACGCGAAAGCGCCCGATCCCCGCCGCCGCCCACGAGCAGTCGTAGTCGAGGATCTTGTCGAGCCGCGCCTTGTCGTCCTCGTTCGTCATGAGGTGCAGCGCGATGGCGCGCGTCTGGTCGGGCGTCAGCGCCTGCTTCGTCAACGCGACGAGCTCGCCGTTGATGCGCGCCCGGAACACGTCGCCCGCCTTCATGTGCAGGTCGGACGCGCCTCGGTCGACCGCCGCCTTGATGATCTTTTCCATGTCAGTACCCGGCGTGCTTGTCGACGACGTTCCGCAATGAGTCTCCTCGTAAGTATCGAGCCCAATTGTCGAGAAACAAGTCGAGCTGACGGGGCCAAAACCGTCCCGGCGACACCGGCGACGTGTGCGGCGTGAGCAGAACCTGTCGAAGCTGCCACAGGGGGCTGGTCGACGCCAGTGGCTCCTCCTTGAAGACGTCGAGCACCGCGCCGCGTAACCGTCCCGACTCGAGCCGCTCGACGAGCGCCGCGTCGTCGAGCATCGCGCCGCGCGCCACGTTGACGATGATCGCCGACGGCGGCAGCAAATCCAGGCGCTCGGCGGTGAGCAGCTGTGCGGTCTCGGGCGTCAGCGGCGCCGCGAGGATGATGACGTCGTGGTTGGGCAGCTCGGCGTCGAGCTGGTCGAGGGCAACGACGCGCTCGAAGCCCGGCGGCGGCCCGAGCTCCACGCGCCGGCGAACACCCGTGCACCGCGCGCCGAGTGCGGTGAGTCGCTCCGCCGTCGCTGCGCCGAGTCCGCCGGTGCCCACGATGAGCGCGCGGACCGTGTCCATCTCGCGCAGCACCGAGTCGAGACGCACGAACGGCGTCTTGTTCCACTCGGCGCGCCGCTGCTGGTCGGCCGCGAAATCGAGCCCGCGCAGAAAGTGCAGCACGCCGCCCACGATGTACTCGGCGATCGGAATGGCGTGGATGCCGGCGGAGTTGGTCAACACCACGCTGCTCGCCATCATCTCAGGATGCAGCGACGTGACCACGCCGGCCGCAGCCGAGTGTACCCACTGCAGCTGTTTCGCCTCGAGAAACAACAGCCGCGGAATGCCGAATCCATAATAGATCTCGGCGTCGCGGACGGCGTCCATCACTTCGTCGCTCGGCCGCGGCGGACCGTCACCGTCCGAGCTCGTGGCCGCGTGAACGACGTGTACGCGCCAGCCCTTGGGCGTCGCCTCGAGGAGGCGGCGCTCTCCGTCGGCCGTCAGCGCCCAGTTTTTCGAGGTCGCCGCAAGGTCGACGACGAGCAAACGATCCATTTAGTCCGTGGTGATGCTGACGACGTCTTGTTGGCTGCGCAGGAGGTCGATGAGCACGTCGAATTGCTTCGTCGCCCCGATCAGGTCGAGCTCAAATGTACGATCGGTGTCGTGCTCGTAGGTACGCCTGGTGAAAATATGGATGCCCTGTGACTCGATGATCTTCTGCAGCTCGTCGAAGGGCACGCCCGGCTTGACGCGCAGCGTTGCGTGGATGCGCCGGCGCTTCGCCATGAGCCGGTGCTCCACGGGACGAAGGCCCACGAGAATCCCCATGATCACCAGCGTGCCGCCGCACGCCTCCACGTACGCTCCGGCCCCCACGGCGGCGCCGATCGCGCCGACGACCCAGATCGTCGCCGCGGTCGTGAGCCCGACGACCGCGCCCCCGCCGTGTAGAATGGCGCCGGCGCCGAGGAAGCCGATGCCCGAGACAATCTGCGCGGTGATGCGCGTGGTGTCGCCGTACGGGCGCCCGTCGGGCGTGAAGCCGATCGTCGCCATGTCGACGGACAGCTGCGTGAACAGCGCGGCGCCCACGCAGATGAGGATGTTCGTCCGAAGTCCGGCGGGCTTTCCCGCCATCTCCCGCTCGAGACCAACCGCACCGCCGAGGACGGTGGCGAGTAGCAGCTTACCGAGAACGCTGAGCCGCAGCGTCTCGGCAAGCGTGGTCGCGGCCTGAGTCAGCTCCGCCGCAGCCACTACCATCTGTGCCGGCCGCGATCACCGCCCGTCGAGATCCCGTACGTCCGCGGGCGACGTGTCGGGCGACGAATCGCCGTAGCTGATGCTGCGCGCCTGTTCTTCGAGCTGGGCCTCTGTCGCGTCGTCGGGCTCGGTCGGAGTGGCAAACGTGCGGAACACCGTGCCGCCGCACTTCTCGCATGTCACGGCGTTGGGGACCGCTTTGTCGTAGAACTTCTCGTTCCCGCAGGTAATGCACACCAGCGTCACGAGCCCAGTGGGCCCAGTATCATCAGCCATTGGTCGCTCACGTTGAGTTCGCGACCGAGCGTTGCAAGAGCCATGCGGCGCGAGAAAAGATGCGGGCTCGGCTGTTGCGGCGCTAGAGAAAAAGCAGCGAACGCATTATCCGAAGTTCGGACTCTGGATCGCCTCGAACACGATCTGCATCCCGATCAACCCCAGCGGAATGAGCGCATTGATCGCGCGCCGTCTCGATACCGCCGGCAACGACCTGGTGTACACGAGCCAGCACGCCACGATGAGCGCACTCTCGACCAGGATGTCGCCGAGGGGATGCGCGTAGAGCAACAACCCCACTGTCGGACCGCCGGGCCAGGTCGGCTTGAGTCCCGTGATGAAGTCCGCCGGCCAATGCGACACGTAGGTCAGCCACACCACGAACGCGTCGAGCTTCACGCGCGACAGCGCAAAGTAGATCAGCGCGACGGCCGTCGCGCCGATACCGACCGATACGAGCGAGTGCGAGATCTCGCGGTTGTAATGATGCAGCGCGTCGGCGAACAGCTCGATCCAATCGGGAGCGAACGCGACGGGAACGAGCAGTGCGAGCGGGATGCTTGGCCGCTTCGCCTTGGCGAGCAGCGCGAGAGCGGCGTGGCCGGCGAACACTCAGCGCGTCCGCCGGAGCAGGCGGTCGAGCACGGTCAACCACATCCACGGTAGGAGGAGAGCGGCCGCGATCACGGACGAGCCGAGACGTTCAAATCGGTCGCGCTGGTCGCTTCTTCTGCGCGCACTCCTCACACAGCGTCGCGCTGGCGTTGAGCCGGGCGCCGCAACAGCCGCAGAGATTGTAGAACCGAACCCCGTTCGGCGTCACGTCGCGATGAATCGCCGACGCGTAGCTCGTGCTGGCGAAGTTGATGAACATCGGGGTGACCACCGAATGACGCGCACGGCGGTAAGGCTTCCAGGCTGTGACACGCGCAAGAAGACGCCGAAAGAACTGCCGAGGAGAAAACTGCATGGCACGCCGGGAATGAGCCGCGCACTTCCACGTTCCTCGCCGGCAGCGCGCGGCGGCGAAACCGGCGGCGAGAGCGGAGGCCCAAAATGCACGGCTCATGCCGAATCCCCGCACGCCGGGCAACTCCGATCAAAAACCCATCCGCTCGCGAACCACGTCAATTGTTTCGCGCGCCAGGCGCCGGCACCGGTCGGCGCCCGCGGCGAGCGCGTCGTCGACCGCTTTCGGATACGCCGCGAGCTCGACGGCCCGCCGCCGGATCGGCACCAACTCGGTCTCCATCGACTCGGCCAACACCTTCTTGCAATCGATGCAGCCCCACCCGGCCGTGCTGCACTGCACCGCGACATGCTCCACCGTCTCGGGCGAGCTGAACGCCTTGTGCAGATGGAAGATGTTGCACACCTCGGGCGTGCCGGGGTCCGTCTTCCGAATGCGCTTGGGATCGGTGACGGCCGGACGCAGCTTCGCCCAGATCGACTCGGGCGGCTCGAGCAGGCCAATGGTGTTGTTCATCGACTTCGACATCTTCGCCTGGCCGTCGAGTCCCATGATGCGGCGCATGGGCGTGAGCAGCGGCTTGGGCTCCGGAAAGAATTCTTCACGCTCCTCGGCGCCGTCTTCCGTCGTCTTGCCGGTGGCGCGCGCGAACATCGCGTTCCAGCGGCGCGACACGACGCGCGACAGCTCGAGATGCTGCACCTGATCCTCGCCCACCGGCACGAGGTCGGCGCGATAGAGCAGAATGTCGGCGGCCTGGAGCACCGGGTAGTTCAGCAGGCCCGCCGTCACGCTCTCCTGACGCGCCGACTTCTCCTTGAACTGCGTCTGGCGCTCGAGCTCTCCGAGGGGCGTGATGGTGTTGAGAAACCACGCAAGCTCGGTATGTTCCGGTACCTGCGACTGCACGAAAAGTGACGCGACGTTCGGATCGATGCCCGCCGAGAGCAGCGACACCGCCATCTCGCGCCGGCGCACGCGGAGTCGCTCGGGGTCGTACTGCTGCGTGATCGCGTGGTAGTCCACGATGCAGAAGATCGACTCGAACTCGTGTTGGAGCTGCGTCCAATTCTTGACCGCCCCGAGGTAGTTGCCAATGTGCAGCTCCCCGGACGGCTGAATTCCACTGAAAATCCGTGACATCCGGTCAACATAATACCAGTCGGGCGCTGCTGGCGACTTGCGTGGCCGCGGCGGCGCGCGCGGCGGAGATCATTCGCCACGGCGCGGCGAACCGCGGCGCGCTTCACTGGGAGAACAAGTCGGCGTCGGACTTCGTGAGCGAGGTCGATCGCAACGCGGAGCAGGCGATCAACGAGGTCGTCGCGAGCCGTCATGCCGACGCGCGCGTGCTCGGCGAGGAATTCTCGCCGGCGATGACCGATCGCACGGGGCTCGTCTTCGTGGCCGACCCGCTCGACGGGACGACGAACTTTCTTCACGGGTTCCCGTGGTACGCCGTGTCGATCGCGGCGCTCGTCGACGACGAGACGCTGGCCGGCGTGGTGCTCAACGTGGCGAACGGCGACCTGTTCTCGGCGACCGCGGGCGGCGGCGCGCGCATGGGCGGGCAGCCGATCTCCGTGTCGCCGATCACCGAGCCGACCCGCGCGCTGATCGGCACCGGATTCCCGTTCAAGGACGGCTCCCGCGTCGATGAGTATTTGCGCGTGCTGCCGCGGATCATGGTCGAAACGGCGGGCATTCGCCGCCCCGGCGCCGCCGCGCTCGACCTCGCCGACGTGGCCTGCGGGCGATTCGAGGCGTTCTGGGAGCTCACGCTCGCGCCGTGGGACATCGCGGCGGGCATGCTGCTCGTGCGCGAGGCTGGAGGAATCGTGACCGATCTGTCGGGCGCGCCCGCGAAAGTTGGACATACGGGACTCGTCGCCGGCAATCCAACGATGCACGCGTGGCTGCTCGAGCGGGTCGGGACTCCGAGCGGCGGGCGTCCCGAAGCACCGGGACCCGGATTCACCGAATAGATTCCCTGCGCCCACCCAACCGCTCATCCTCTCATCCTGGCTCTATGAAGCTCGTCGAGTGCGTCCCCAACTTCTCCGAAGGCCGCCGTCCCGAGATCGTCGCCAAGATTCGCGACGCGATCGCGTCAGTCGAGGGCGTCGCGATTCTCGACGTCTCGTCGGACACGTCGCACAACCGCACCGTCGTGACCTTCGTGGCGCCGGTGGAGAATGCGGTCGACGCGGCGTTCGCGGGAATTCGGGAGGCACGGGCGCACATCGATCTCACGACGCACACCGGCGAGCATCCGCGGATGGGCGCGACCGACGTCGTGCCCTTCATTCCGCTCGAAGGCACGACGATGGAAGACTGCATCGTCCTCGCCCGCACCCTCGGCGAGCGCGTGGGACGCGAGCTCGAGATTCCCGTGTTCCTGTACGAGCGCGCCGCGAGCACGCCGGCGCGCGAGAATCTCGCCGACGTGCGCCGCGGACAGTTCGAGGGCATTCGCGACGAGATGAATGCCGGCGCCGCGAATCGCATCCCGGATTTCGGTCCTCCGCGCATCCACTCCACGGCGGGCGCCGTCGCGATCGGCGCGCGCCCCTTCCTCGTCGCGTTCAACGTCTACCTCGGACCGGCGCAGAACATCGACGTCGCCAAGGCGGTCGCGAAAGCGGTGCGCGGGTCGTCGGGCGGACTGCGCTACGTAAAGGGCCTGGGTCTCGAGGTCGACGGCCAGGCACAGGTGTCGATGAACCTCGTCGACACCGAGAAGACGCCGCTCTATCGCGCCTTCGAGATGGTGAAGATGGAATCGGAGGCGCTCGGCGTGTCGCCCACGTGGAGCGAGATCGTGGGCGTGGTGCCGGAGCGCGCGCTGTTCGACACGGCGGCGCGCCACATCCAACTGCGTGACTTCAAGCCCGACATGGTCCTCGAGCACAAGGTGCGCTCGGCCATCCAGGGCGGCGAGTCGCTGACCAGCTTCGTCGCGTCGGTCGCGTCGCCCTCTCCTACGCCGGGCGGCGGCAGCGTCGCCGCGCACGTCGGCGCGCTCGGCGCCGCGCTGGCGCAGATGGTCGCCGGCCTCACCGTGGGGAAGAAGAAGTACGCGGCCGTCGAAGCGGACATGAAGGAGATCGGCCTCCAGGCCGCGGGGCTCGTGAACACGCTTTCCGCGCTCGTCGCCAAGGACGCCGATTCGTATAGCGCGGTGTCCGCGGCCTACAAGCTTCCGTCCGAGCCCGAAGAAGCGGCGCACAAGCGCAAGGCCGCGATTACCGATGCGCTGCTCGGCGCGGCGGAAGTTCCGCTCGAGACGGCGCGCGCGTGCATGCAGGTCGCCGAGCTCGCCGCGGCGTGCGCGACGAAGGGCAACACCAACGCCGTGTCGGATGCCGGCGTCGCCGCGCTGCTCGCCGACGCGGCGTGCCGGGGCGCCGTCTACAACGTGCGAATCAATGTCTCGTCGCTCGAGGACAAATCGCGCGGCGCGGGGCTCGTCGGCGAGGCGAACAAGATTCTCGCCCAGACGCGCGCGTACGTCGATCGCGCGACCGCGGCAGTGGACAACGCTATTGGCTAGCGCCGGTCGGAGAGCGCGCTGCGAATGAGGTTCGCCGCGTCCTCCAACTCCGGTCGTTGCGGCAACCGTCCGAACTCCGGTGGGAACTTCAACGCGAATCCGTCGTTTCGATACGCGGGAAAGACGTGCATGTGCACGTGCAGCACCTCCTGGCCGGCAGCTACGCCGTCGGCCAGGAGCATGTTCACCCCTTCGCAGCGAAGCCCCGAGGCACGGAGCGCGCCGTCGAGCTCGTGCGCCACGCGCATCATCTCCGCGGCCGTGTCGCTCGAAACGTCGGGAAAAGATTCCGCGTGCTCCTTGGCCACGACGAGCACGTGTCCGGTCGTCAGCGGACGGATGTCCATGAACGCCACACACCGCTCGCCCTGATGGATCCACGTCACGGGTAGCTCGCCCGCGATGATCTGGCAGAAGACGCAGTCCGACATTCACACCTCTCCAGGTGAGCGGAGCACGACGGCTAGCGCGCGGTTCGTCCTGCACGCGCGAGCGCCGCGCGCGATGCGCGAGCGTTCCACCACATGAGGAATCCGCTGACGCCCTGTAGCGCGAGCACGAGCGCGGCCAGCAGCCACACGACCTCCGTGGGCTTGCCCATCAGATCGCCGGTGTGCGCCGAGCGCAACACATTCGCCAGCCGTGTGCCCGGCTGCGCCGAACGCGTGCTCGCGGCGAGCAGCACCGTGCCGCGATAGCGATCCACCATCACGCGGCTCCGCCCGCCCGGTGTGAAGTCGCCCGGAAAGCGCATCGCCGCGGTGAACGGCTGATCACGTTTGGGCGGAAGCGAGAGAAAGGTGACGCTCGCTCCCGGCAGCGTCGCGAGCGCGATGTGATACAACGAGTCGGCCGAGATCTGCGGCGCAACGCCAAGCGGCTCGTATTGATCGAGCATCTCCGGCGGCGGCGTGCGATCCAGCATGTACATCAACTTGTTCAACGCACCGTAGTGGATCACGAGCCCGCTCGCCGTGATCACGACGAGCACCACTGCCGCGATGGCGCCGAGCGAGTGGTGGAGATCGAACACCACCCGCTTCCACGACGCCGACCAGCGCACGCGCCAGATCTTGTCGCGCCACCAGATGTAGACGCCGCTCAGCACCAGCAGCAGCGACACGATCGTCGCGATGGCCACGATCTCGCCGCCGATCTTGCTCGCCAGCAGCGTCACGTGGAGCACGTGCAGACGGCGAGGCAGCGTCGCGTTCCATTCCGCGATCGTGCGCGTGCCGCGCACGCTGCCGGCATACGGATCGACGAACACCTGCGTGCCGCCCGCCTGCACCAGGTACGCGCGGTCGGGCACCGGCGAGATCGTGACGCCCGTGACCGGCGACTTGGGCACCGCCGCATGCGCGCGGGCGAGGATCGTGTCGAGCGACAGCACCGTGGCACCGGGCGTCACGCGCCACAGCTCGGGGTGCATGCCGCGGTCCATCGCGCCCTCGAACACCAGCGCGCTTCCGCTCAGCGAAACGACGAGAATGACGATCGTGGCCGCCAGCGCGACCCAGCGATGGAAGACGAGAAAGAATCGATGAATCATGAGATCACGGTTTGCGTGCGACGTCGAGCAGCGTCTGGTAGATCATCTCCGTGCCCTGCCTCAGCGACGCGACGCTCACCTTCTCGTCGTTCCCGTGCATCCGCGTCAGTTCGTCGGCGTCGATCGGATAGGGATAGATGCCGTACACGGGCACGTTCTTCGTCCGCCACGCGCCGGCATCCGTGCCCGCCTGGAAGAGATAGGGTGTCACCTCGGCGCCGGGAAACTGCGCCTTCGCCGCGTGCTCGAGCGCGCGATAGAGGTCGGTGTTCACGGGCGAAACGGGGGTCGCGGCGAACGTCCGGCTGCCGATGCTCAGCTCCACGCTCGGGTCGGCGACGACGCGCGTGAGCTCCGCAACGAGCGCCGCGGGATCGCTCCCCGGAATCATCCGCAGGTTGATCGTCGCTTGCGCCGAACCCGGGATGACGTTCGCTCTGAATCCGCCGTTGATGATCACCGGCGCGATCGTGTTGCGGATGAGCGAATGCAGCAATGGATCCCGGCTCACGATCGAGTCGGCCTTTCTCGCTCTAACCGGATCGGCGCCGACCACGTCGCGCAGGTAGCCGGACATCGGTGCGGTGCTCGTCCGCGATAGCGCGCCGAAGAACTGCCGCGTCTCCGGCGTGATCGTGAGCGGAGTTTCGTACGTGGAGATCTTGGCCAGCGCGCGCGACAGCGCGAAGATCGCGTTGTCGGGCCGCGGCATCGACGAGTGCGTCGACGTTCCGCGCGCGGTGACGGTGAGCGGAATCGACGCCTTGTCCGCCGTCGACACGCTCACGTACCGCACCTTGCCGTCGTCGCCCTTCATGATCCACCCGCCCTCGTTCAACGCGAACTCGGCGTCGATGTCGGCCCAGTGTTCGCGCGCCAGCCAGGTGGTGCTGTACGGCCCGCCTCCCTCCTCGTCCGCCTCGGCCACGAAGATCACGTCGCGCGCGAGCGGGATCTTGCGCTCGGCGAGCATCATCGCGGCTCGGGCAAAGACGGCCATGCCGCCCTTGAAGTCGATCGCCCCGCGGCCGTAGACATGGCCGTCCTTCTCGACGCCCGCGAATGGATCGAGACTCCACTTCTCGCGCTCGACGCCCACGACGTCCGCGTGCGCGGCGAGCAGCACCGGCCGCTTGCTGCCGTCGCCCTTGAGGCGCGCGATGATGATCGCCTTGCCGGTGTCGGCCGTCTGAAGAACCTTGACCTCGAAGCCAAGCGCCCTGAATCGAGGCGCGAGCAGCTCGGCGATTCCGCGCACGTTCCCCGGCGGGTTGCTCGTGTTGACGCGAATGAGCTCGCCGAGGAGCGCGGCGGTGGAGTCGCGGCTCGGCGCTTGCCCGAGTGCGATGGCCGGCACGGCGCCGGGGAAAATGAGCGAACAAATGATCGATAGACGAACGACGGACGAATGACGCATATCGGAGTTGGGGGGATGAAGGTGGCGCCAACATACCTCGGAACGGCCGGCTGGTCACTCCCCAGGGCGGTCCAAGAGTCCTTTCCCGCGCCGGGCTCGCACCTCGTGCGCTACGCGACGCGCTTCTCCGCCGCCGAGATCAACTCCTCCTTCTATCGGTCGCATCGGCCGTCGACCTACGAGCGGTGGGCAGATGCCGTTCCGTCGTCGTTCCGCTTTTCCGTCAAAGTCCCGAAGACGATCACCCACGAGAAAGCGCTCGCCGGCGCACGCGACGACATTGAGAATTTCCTCATCGAGCTCGCGCCGCTGGGCGAGAAGTTGGGCTGCCTGCTCGTTCAGCTGCCGCCTAAGCTCGAGCTGAATGCACGAGCGGCGAACGCGTTCTTCACTCTCCTGCGCGACCGCTACGCAGGCCCCGTGGTCGCCGAGCCGCGTCACGCGAGCTGGTTCACCGCGAAGGGCGACGCGCTGCTGGCGCGCCATCAGGTCGCCCGCGTCGCCGCCGATCCGGCGCGCGTCCCGGAGGCCGCGCGTCCCGCGGGCTGGCCGCGTGTCGTGTACTACCGGCTGCACGGCGCGCCGCGAATGTACTACTCGTCGTACGATCGCGACTATCTCGCCGAGCTCGCGACGCACCTCGAGGCGGCGCGCCGCGAGACGGATGCCGTGTGGTGCATCTTCGACAACACGGCGTCGGGCGCGGCCGCGGCGAACGCGCTCGAGATGACGGAGTTGCTCAGCGCCGGCGCGTAGCTTTCGCCACCGCTTTCGCCACCTCGCCGTGCCGGAAGCAGCTCACGAGATGGTCGTTGACCATGCCGACGGCCTGCATGTACGCGTAGCAGATGGTCGGCCCCACGAACTTGAAGCCGCGTTTCAGCAAGTCCTTGCTCATCGCCTCCGCTTCGGGCGTGCGCGCGGGAACCTCGGCCGACGAGCGGCGCCGGTTCGCGATGGGCGAGCCGTTGACGAACTGCCAGATGTATCCGTCGAAGGAGCCGAGCTCGCGCTGGACCTCGAGAAACGCGCGTGCGTTCGTGACGGCGCTGGCCACCTTGAGCCTGTTGCGTACGATTCCAGGATCCGCCAACAGGCGCTCCACGCGCGCCGGCGTGAACCGCGCTACGCGAGCCGGATCGAACTCCGCGAACGCGCGCCGGTAATTGTCGCGCTTGTTGAGAATCGTGGACCAGCTCAACCCGGCCTGGGCTCCCTCGAGAATGAGGAACTCGAAGAGCGTGTGGTCGTCGTGGACCGGAACGCCCCACTCACGATCGTGGTATTCGATGTCGAGCGGCGAGCGGGCCCACGGGCAGCGTTGCACTCATCCCCCTTTTTCTGTCAGAACACTCGCCGCTGCAGCCGGCCAACGTTGAACTTCGCCGTGTCGGCGATCGCCATGACGGTCATGACGCCCGCCTGCACCGGGTCCGTCACCACCAGGTCGGCGGCATCGGGCACGCTGCCGGCCATGTTCAGGCTGACGACGAGCAATCCTTTCGCCCGAACCTCGCGCACCGCCTGCTCGATGTCGCCGCCCATGAGAGAACCCGCAAGCACCAGCGCCGACGCGCGCGGCAGTCGCGCCACGGCGCGCACCGCCGCGGCCAGCGGCTGCTCTCCGACGAGCGGAATCGTGTCGACCGAGATCCGCTCGCCGCGAATGTTGTGACGGTCGGCCTCCGAGATGGCGCCGATCGCCACCTGCCCCACCTGCGCGCCACCGCCCATGATGATGACACGTTTGCCGTAGATCGTCTGCAGCGTGGCCACTTGCTCGAGATCGCGCACGATCGGCAGCGCTCGGAGCTCGCCGAGCAGCGGGGCCGGATCGTTCGGGAGATCGATCTCGAGGTAGACGTTCGACTCTCCCTCGCCGGCGCCCTGCCCGAAGATTTCCACCGAGGAGATGTCGCCTTGATGACTCGCGATGACGCGCGTCAACTGATGGAGAATCCCCGGACCGGAATCGGTTCGCACGACTACGCCCAATCTCTCGCTCATCTGCGTTTGTCCCCTCGCAACGCCATCATTGGATTCGCCACGGCCACGAAGATCGCCGCCATCCCGATGAAAGTAGCCGTATCCAGGGGCCCCGCCGAAGAGGGATCGTGCGAGAACGGAAAACGGATCAACGGTCCACGGAAAACGCCAGCTCCTAGCTCGCTTTCCACCGCTGCCGCAACCGCCCCTTCGGCACTCCGAGCGACGCCACGACATCGGTGAAATCGAACGGCTTCGATAGATACGGCCGCTCCGTTCCCGCGAGGAACGCCTGCAGATCGGGGCTCACGATGTCGCCGGTGAGAAACACCACTCGATCGCTGAGATCGGGACGGTTGATGCGCCACTGCTCGAAGATCTGCCGGCCCGACAGATCCGGCATCCGCATGTCGAGAATGATCGTATCGAACTCCTCGTCGCCCTCGGCGCGCCACACCGCTTCGTTGCCGCTGCTCACCGTCACGGGCGTGTGACCTTGCGACGCGAGAAAGCGGTCGAGAGCCATGCGGATCGGCTCTTCATCGTCCGCCACGAGCACACGCAACCCCGGCCGCACGATTTGCGGCAGGCGTCGTGCCGGCACGGCCGACGCTCCCGCGGCGGTGACCGGAAGCTCGACGGTAAAGCGCGCTCCGCCGCCCACGTTGTCGACCCAGATTCGTCCACCATGCTCGCTCACGATGCCGAGCGAGATGGAGAGACCGAGCCCCGTTCCCTGGCCCGTCGGTTTCGTGGTGAAGAACGGGTTGAAGATGAGATCGACGGAATGCGGCGGGATGCCGCCGCCGGTGTCCTCGACCTCGATGCGCACCGTGCCGCCAAGGGCGCGCGTTCGCACCGTCAACCGGTGGTCATGCCGCGCCGAATTCGCCATGGCGTGCTCCGCGTTCGTCACCAGATTCAGCAACACCTGCTGAATCTGATAGACGTCGACCACCGTGTCGGGGATCGCCGGGTCCAGCTCGCAGACCAGCTCCGTGCCGCGCACGCGTACTTCGTACGCGCGCAGCTCCAGCGTGTTCTCGACGATCGCGTTGACGTTGGCACTCGCCTTTTCGGCCGCGTGTTGCCGCGCGAACGTCAACAGGTTGTGCACGATTCGCGCGGCGCGGCGCGCTTCGCCGCTGATCACTTCAGCGGAGTGATGCGCGTCGGGCGTGAGCGACTTGTCCGCCAGCAGCAGCTGGGCGAAGCCCGAGATGCCGGCCAACGGGTTGTTGATCTCGTGCGCCACGCCGCTCACCAGCTGCCCGATGGCCGCCATCTTCTCGGACTGGATGAGCTGCAGCTGGAGCTGTTTTTCCTGCGTGGCGTCGCGAATCATGCACAGCACTTCGCGGCTGCGCTCCGGACAGGCGTAGTTCACCGTGATGTGCCGCCGCTCTCCGTCCTTGCGAAGCATCACGGTCTCGAACTGTCCGGCGTTGCCCGACAGCGCGCGCCGGAACTCGAGCACGGCGCGCGGCAATGCGTCGATCGCCAGCAGAGGTCCGAAGAATCGCCCAATGAGCTCTCCCCGCGGGTAGCCGGAGATCGCCTCGCCGGCGTCGTTCACGGTCGTGAACCGCCCGAACGCGTCGAACGTCATGATCGCGTCGCTCGCACCCTCGAACAGGTGGCGGTAGCGCGACTCGGAGCGCGCCAGATTCTCCCACGCCTCCCACTGCTCGGTGACGTCGCGCAACGTGACCAGGTGGCTCGCCACGCCGTCGCTCGGCGCGGCGTCGGTGCGCGACACCGCGACTTCGGCGATCCGCTGGTCGCCGTCGCCTCGAACGAACCGCGCGTGATACCGGTTGCCGCCGGTGCGCAGCGCCATGCTGTCGCCGGCCGGGTGGGTCACGCTCAACACGTCGCTCAGGCGCAGGCCGCGCAGCGACGCGTCGCTTCGGCCGAACATGCGCGCCGCGGCGAGGTTGACCGCAATGATGATGTCGTCGCTCGTCAGCTCGACGACGCCGTCGGGCAGCCGGTCGACGATCGACGCCGGCACCGACGGCGCCGGAAGCTCGGCGAGCCTTCGCGACCGCCGGAATGCTTGGATGATCCTCACGAAGTCGCCTGTCCGCTACCGCAGAAATTTGGCGAGTGCATCACTCGGTGCGGCGAGCGGCTGGCAGAGGAGCGTCGCGGCAAACAGGCGCATCACGCTCTCGGCGCGGTGCAGCACGCGCGAGCGAGTCGCTGCATCGAGGCCGCTTCGGTTGAGGGCGATTCGAGACAGCTCGAGATGGCGCTTCTCTTCACTCGCGAGATTCTCCTCGCCCGGTGCTTCACCGTGCTCGCGCCACCATGCCGTGCTCGCGCGGCCCAGATCGAGCGCCGGGTCGCCGCAAATGCCTGGAAGGATCGACGTGGAGACGACGTCGAAGATGATCATCTCGATGGCGGCCTGGCCGGCGAAGTGCTCCCAGTAGCCGATGTCGTCGCGCGACGCGCCGATCCACAGCTGATGATAGAGCGCGAGCACGGCGTCGGGGAACGGCGCATTCGGAAAGATGCTGCCCGCGCCGTCGTCGTCGTCCACGTCGCCGCGCGTCACGGCCGACAGGACCGACTCGGTGAGGCGATCGAGCTCGGCGCAATCGAAGCCGGCGAGATACGCTTCGAGATCGTCGTACAGCGCCTCGTGGTCCACGCCGAACGCCTCGAGCGTGTCGCGCCAGAGTTGGTTGTGGACCTGCTCCTCCTCGAGCTGCTTGGCCAGCACGCGCACGAAGCTCGAGCGCCGCACGTGGTCGACCTTGGAGATGCTCCGAATCAACGCGCGGTTGAACCCCACGACGAGCGGATACATCAGCGCGAGAAAGGCGACGTAGTCCGGTTTCGCCAGACGGCCGGCGCGGAGGGCCACCGAAAAGTCGCCGGCGTTCATCCGGGCGGCATACACGGCGGCACGCTCGGCGACGGCGTCGCCGAGGGGCACGGCTGTAGGCACCACGGGGCGCGACGCCGGGGATCGGAGCGCTGAGGTCATCGGGTTCGAGCTCGGCCATGAGACGGGAGACCTACAAGGCGCGGGATCGGCTTCGAACCCCGAAACAGACGAGTACGATTGGGTGGCGTCACGCGCCGGCCCCGTCCGCTATTCGATGCGTCCCCTTGCGCTTCGGGTTGCGGCGTCGTAAAGTCGGCCCACCTGTAAACAAACGGTTAGGAATCCGACTGCAGCACCCGCCGCGATGACGTGGCGTGCACGACGCCGCGATGCAGTGGCGTGCACTTCCGCGTTCGCGCCGGCTGGCCGAACGCGGTCATCATCGTTTGGAGACCTCTCGATGCCGCGTGTCACCCTCGGAATTCGCACCACCGCTTCCTGCTCCGCCGCGCTCTTCGCGCTCACGCTCTCCGCGTGCTCGGACAAAGGCGCCAGCCCCACGCAACCCTCTCTCTCGCCGTCGACCAGCGCCAGCTTCGACGCCAACTACAACGAGAACCAGAGCGGCGAGCACGGGCACGTGATGCACATCAGGAACGAGCTCAACGACGGCGCGTCGCCTGCGGCGGCGGCCCGCGCCAGTGGAACGGGCATCTCCTACCACGGCGGTCCCGTGCTCCAGTCGGGCACCAACATGGCGGCGATCTACTGGGCCGCGTCGGCGATCTACAAGAACGCGCCGGCCCCCGGCACATCCGGCGCTGGCTCGGCCGATGCATCGCTCGTCGGCTATTTCCTCAACCACATCGGCGGATCGCCGTACTTCAACATCAACTCGTCGTACACCAACTCGGCGGGCCTGCACATCGTGAACTCGGTCAGCTACACGCAGTACTGGGCGAACAACACGTCGGCGCCGACGGGCACCCAGAATGTCACCGACGCGCAGATGATCTCCATGCTCCAGAGTGGCTTCAACTCCGGCAAGCTCACGTACGACCCGAACACGCTGTACGCCATCTTCACCGCCGGGCAGGTGAACCTGGGCGGTGGATTCGGCACGCAGTACTGCGCGTACCACACGCACGGCACGGTGACCATCGGCGGCGTCGCGAAGACCGTGCTCTATGCGGCCATGCCGTACAACAACGGCTATCCGTCGGCGTGCACGTCGGGCCTCGCCGCGGCCAACGGCGCGGCGGATCCGGGCGCCGACTACGAAGTCAATACGCTCGTCCACGAGATCGAGGAGACGACGACTGACATGATGGGCAACGCGTGGTACGACAGTCGTGGATATGAGAACGGTGACAAGTGCGCCTGGACTTGGGGCACGACCTACACGACCGCCGCGGGTGGCAAGGGCAACATCAACCTCGCCGGCAAGGACTTCCTCGTGCAGCAGAACTGGCTGAACGCTGGATCCGGCGGCTGCTTCCTGAAGTACTGAGCCCAGTGATACCAATGTCAGCACGGCGCCGGCACATCGAACCGATTGGCGTGGCGCTCGTGCTGGCATTCTGGAGCCACCATGCGGCGGCGCAGTCTCGCGCCGCCGCATGTGGGCCGGTTCGGCCCGCGGACGGTGCGGCGATCGAGTACGTACGCGAGGGCGGCAACATCCGGCCCTTCACCGTCGCGCTCTACGCCGACGGAACCATGCGGACCGGCGACACGAGCGTCACACAGAGCGCCGCGGCGGCTGCCGCCCACGTCGACTCCACCAGGGTGGCGGCGCTGGTCCACCTCGCGAGAACGTCGGGCTTCTGGCGACTGCCGGCGAATCCGATTCACAAACCGCCTCGGAATCCCGACGCGGCTCGCTATCGGATCAGCGTGCGCACCACGTGCGGCGCGCACGCGTCGGCCTATCCACTGAGCGCCGCGCCGAAGGTATTTCGCGAGTTGCTGGCGCGCGTGGCGACGCTGTCCGGCGTCCAGCCGTAGATGACGAAACTCTAACGCCCTGCGCTACTCCTCGCCCGCCGTGGACGTGCCGCCGTACGGCTTCTTCCGGCTTCCCTTCTTCGGACGATCGCTCTCGGGACGCTTGGCGCTTCCGTGCTTCGGCTTGCCACGTCCGGCGGCCTGACGTCCCGTGCCGCCCGCGGAGCTCCCGCGCTTTCGTCCCGCCTTGCCTCCTTTCACTTCGCCGACGCCGGAAACACGGGCAGCTTCGAGACGTCGCGCTGGTCGTGCTGGATGATCACCGTCGCCTTGAGATTCTTCGCAATTGCCTTGAAGCGGTCGATGGACGCGAGCGAGGCCGCGCGATCGGTGTTGAACGTCGGCACGCCGTTCGTGTCGTAGTTCTCGCGAAAATGCTCGACGTCGCCCGTGATGAGGACGTTGCCCATGTCCTTGAGGCGCACGAGCAGACTGTGATGGCCGGGGGTATGTCCCGGCATGTTGAGCATCACCACCGTGCCGTCGCCGAAGACGTCCTTGTCGCCGGTCAACGGCTCGACCTTGCTGCCGCCGCTGATCCAGCTCGCGAAGAGTGGCGCCATCGCTGCCGACTTGGGATCGGTGATCACGTCCCAGTCGCCCTTTCCAATGAGCAGCGTCGACTGCGGAAACTGCCCCACCTGTCCGGTGTGGTCGCCGTGGTAATGGCTGATGCCCACGTACTTGATCTGCGCCGGCGTGACGCCCACCTGCGCGGCGAGCGCCGTGAGACTGGTCTTCGGCGCCGTCGGTGTGTTGCCCACCGGGTTGCCCGCGTCCCAGATCATGTACTCGTCGCCGTGGCGAATGAGATAGCAGCTGAACGTCAGCTGCACGTTCAGACCACTATAGGCGTAGACGTCCGAGAATCGCTGGCCCACGTCGGTCGGGGCGGCGTTCGTTCCGCACGGGAGACGCGACAGCGTTATCGCCGGCGCCGCCTGCGCGGATACCTCGGCGCCACCGAGCAACACGCCGAATCCGGCGAGGACAGCCAGCCTTCCAAATTGCTTCACGAGCTTCTCCTCATTCATGAGTTAGCGGGAGCTGGATTCGAATATTCCTGCGTGCAGCGCCAGCGTCCGTCCGCGTCCTTTCTCCAGGTCGTCAGATAACGCCCGCGCATCGTGACCAGCTTGCCCGTCGAATCCGGCACGGTCAACTCGTTCGTGCCGTAGGTGAACCCAATATCGCCTCCACGCGACACGACCGCGCTATCCGGCTTCCAGACGATGTTGAAGCCTGGAACCTTGAGCATGCCCGCCACCATCTCGCGGGCGGCGGCTCGTCCGGCGAGTACCGGCTGGCCCGGCATGACGACTCGAGCATCCTCGGTCCAATAGGCCGCGACCGAGTCGGCGTTCTTGCTCGTGGAGGCCAGCTTGCTCCATTCTCGATCGGTCGCCAGCAGCGACTGCGCGCCGGACGTTTCGCTCGAGGCCGATGCACAGCCGGTGACGAGAGCACTCACTCCAACGGCAATCATCCACGCTCGCATCGACATTGGGGTCTCCTGGGTGGGAATCAACTCGCGGCGCCGGTCGTGTATCGGTCGAGAGAAGTTGACGGCGTTCTGAACGGGGCGCCAGGCCGATGGTCTCGGACGCCGAAGAAGGGCACGCCGGGTGCACTAGCGCACGCCATGACTACGCCACTGCGCACTGCGCCCGTCCGGGTCCCCGAGATCACCGCGTACTTCTGGATCGTCAAGATCTTGACGACCGGAGCGGGCGAGACCACCTCGGATTTTCTCGGCCACCACGTCAATCCGGCCGTGGTCGCGGGGGTGGGCGCCATCGTCCTCGCCGCGTCGCTCGTGCTCCAATTCAGGATGCACCGCTACGTCGCATGGACGTACTGGCTAGCCGTCAGCATGGTCGCGATCGTCGGCACCATGGCCGCCGACGTCTTTCACGGGCTGGGTGTCCCGTACTTCGCGTCGACGATCGTGTTGGCGCTCGCCCTCGCGGCGATCTTCGCCGCGTGGTATCGCAGCGAGCGGACGCTGTCGATTCACAGCATCACCACCCGGCGGCGCGAAGCCTACTACTGGGCCACCGTGATCGCGACCTTCGCGCTCGGCACGGCGGCGGGCGACATGACCGCGACGACGTTCGGCTGGGGATACCTGACGTCCGGCATCGTGTTCGCCGTCGCCATCGTGGTCGTCGGCATCGCGCACTACGTCGCGAGGCGCGCGCTGACCGCCGAACACCGCCATCAATCGACGAACGCCGTGCTCGCGTTCTGGCTCGCCTACATCCTCACGCGTCCGCTCGGTGCGTCGTTCGCCGACTGGATGGGCGCGCCGCGCGCGAAGGGTGGCCTCGAGTGGGGAGAGGGCACGGTGAGCATCGCGCTGTTCGTCGTGATCTTCCTGTTCGTCGCGTATTTGGCGGTGACGCGGAAGGACGCTCCGGCCGACGTGCGCGAACCGCCTAGCTGACGTCGACCCGCTCGAGCTCAATGTCGTCGCGTTAAGACTTTTGGAATGACTAAATTCAGCTCGTCGCTCCCTGGCGGTCCGTCGGTCGGCGATTCATATTCGGGCCATGCGCGCCAAATGTTTTCTGGGCTTGACCGCGATGGCTCTCACCGCCGCGTGCGCAACCCGGAAGAGCGACGTCCGTAGCCGTGACAGCGCTGTCGCAGTGACACCCGGGCCTGTGCCCTCGCTGCGCTGCCAACGACTGCTCAACGTCACGCTCCGTCCGTCGGCCGTCGGCGATCGAACCGCGCCGAGTGAGGCGGTGATGCGCGCAGCGACGGACCGGGTGCTCGCGCCGATCGAGCCCGTCGTCGTCAAGGTGGACGTCTCGCCCGCGATTCGCGCCTTTCGCGTCCAGCTCAGCGATACGGCAACGATCGATCGCGTCGCCGACCGGATTCGTTCGTCTGCAAGCGTCGAAGACGTCTCCCCCGACGACTGCTCGATGCACGTCCAACGTCCCGCCTCGCCCCAGGCACGATCGCGCTGAGCTGCAGCGCCGCATCTCTCCGCCTCTCCTCGTTTCGTCGTTTCGTCGGTTCGAAGCTCCCGCCACCCGTTCAGAGGTCGCCCGTGCATTCAGTTTCCCGCTGCATCGCCGCGTCGGTGCTCATCGCCGCTTCCCTGTTGGCCGCGTGCCGCGGTGATTCGACTCCTCCCGAGCTCTCGGCGCCCGCAAAGCTCACGCTCGTCTCCGGCGACGCCCAGGCGGTGACGAACGCACCCGTTGCCGCGCCCGCGCCGCTGATCGTGAAAGTGACCGACCCCAAGGACCGTCCGGTGAGCGGGGTCGTGGTCACGTGGACCGCCTCCGACGCGACGGCCGCGCTCAGCGCGGCGTCGAGCACGACCGACGTCCAAGGACAGGCACAGGTGGCATGGACGCTCGGCCAATCGAACGGCGTTCAGTCGGTCACCGCGGCCGCGGCCGCGGTTCCGGGTGCGCGCGTCGTGTTTCAAGCGAAGAACGCCGTGACGTCGATCAGCGGCAGCGTCACCGTCGCGAGCAGCGGACCGCCGCTCGCTTTTTCCGCGAATCGCCGCGCACCGGCGCGCGTGGCAACGATGGTGTACGCGCAGGCCGCGGTCGCCCACGCGCTCGCCGTCAACCACGCTCCGGTTCGGCGGCTCATCGTCCAGTTCCGGCCATCGCTCATCGGCGCCACGAGCGCCGTCGCGACGACACCGCGCGACCTGAGCTCGAGCCGCGACGCGATGCAGCGCGTCGTCGCGCGCTTTGCGTCGCGCGGTCTCGTGATGCGACCAGAATGGTCGCCCGCCATCATGGCCGCGCGCGTCACGGTTCCCGACTCGCTCGACGTACAGTCCGTCGTCGCCAGCCTGTCGAACGACTCGGCCATCGAGTCGGTGCAGCTCGACGAGATCGTGCCCATGCTCGGCGACTATTCCGCGGTGGAGGCCACGCCGCTCCGCGCGCCGGCCGACGCGGTGCAAGGCGTGTCGAGCGCCGCGCTGACGCTGCCCAACGATCCGCTCCTCCTCAACCAGTACTGGCATTACAATCTCGTCGACGCCTTTCGCGTGTGGCCCACGAACACGGGAAGCAGCAGCGTGCTCGTGGCGGTGGTCGATCAAGGCGTTCGCTTCGACCATCCGTCCATGGCCGCGAACTTCACGACGGACGGCTACAACTTCGTGACGGCCGGAAATCGCTTGTTGGCTGCGGCGTCGATCTGCACGAGCTCCGGCGGCGGCACCACGTCGTTGACGGAAGCGGGAGTCGGCCCCGATCCAACGCTGCCCGACGACTTCCTGGGGATCACCTCGACCGGGTGCTGGGTCCGAAACACCGCCGGCGATCACGGGCTGCACGTATCCGGAACGATCGGCGCGCCCGGCAACGACGGCATCGGCGCCGCCGGTCTCAATTGGTCGGTGCGCATTCGGCCCGTGCGCGTGCTCGACGTCACCGGCTCCGGCTCCTTCTTCGACATCGCGCAAGGCGTGTTGTACGCGGCTGGTCTACCCGCCGCCGGTGCGGGTGGAGCAACGGTGAGCACGTCGCCGGGCGCGCGCGTCATCAACATGAGCCTTGGTGGCTCGGGCGACCTTCCCGTCTTGCGCAACGCCATCGCCGCCGCCGCGGCGGCGGGTAGTCTCGTCGTGGCGTCGGCGGGCAATGGCGCAACGAGCTCGCCGTCGTATCCCGCGGCGTATCCCCAGGTGCTCTCCGTTGCGGCGCTCGGTCCCGACTTGCAGCTCTCGTCGTACACCAACGTCGGCTCGAACGTGAGCCTGGCGGCGCCGGGCGGCGATTTCCGCAACTGCTGCGGCGGCGGTGGCGGCGTGCTGTCGACGACGTGGAACTACATCACCCAAGCGCCGAACTACGCGTTCTATACCGGCACGTCGATGGCCGCGCCGCACGTGACGGGCGTCGCCGCGCTCGTGCTCGCGGTGAATCCCACCATGACCAGCGCGCAGCTCCGGCAGCGGCTCCAGAGCACCGCCGTCGACGTCGGCGCGCCGGGCAGAGACGACCGGTACGGTTATGGTATCGTCAACGCGTACAACGCCGTGAACAACGTGACGTCGGCGCAGCGCGCGACCTTCGTCCGGATCGTCGACGCCGGAACGGGCGACACCGTCCGCACCGTCGCGGTGGGAACCGACGGGTCATACACGGCGGCGCGTCTGCCCGCCGGCAGCTATTACGTCGTCGCCGGTGAAGACGACTCGGGCGACAAGAAGATCGGCGTTCCCGGACGTCGCTTCGGCTGGTTCGGCGGCGCCGCGGCCTCGCCCATCGCGCTCACCGCGGGACAGACCGCCGCCGCGGCCGTCGTCGTCGGCACACCGACCGCCGCGAAACCGAACGGCACCTTCAGCGCGGCGACACGACTGTTCGTCAACGGCTACCTCATCGACCAGGTCACGGCCACCGATCCATTCGCGTTCTACGTCGTGCAGATCCCCAAAGCCGGGAGCTACGTGCTCGAGACGACCGGCGTGCTCGGAACGTGCGGCATTGGAATGGAGCTCGACACCGTGCTGGAGTTGTACGATTCCACGCAGGCGCTCAAGGCGCGGAACGACAACACGACCTTCGCGGGCAGCGTGTTCTGCTCGCAGCTCTCGACCTCGCTCACCGCGGGAACGTACTACCTGCGCGTGCTCCAGTCGGCGGCGTCCGGAACGAGTGGGGGCCAGTTCAGAATCGCGGTGCGCGATACGCCGTGATCGCCGCGACGTAGCGTTGTGGCGCGTCAGACGCCAGGATCTGACGCGCTCGCGCGCCGCTTCAACCACCGCCAGTGAAACACGAACAACCCGAGGGCGATGAGCAGCGACACGATCCGCGAGATCATCGACTGCCGCGCCTCGACCCGGATCGCGGCAAGGCGATCGGCGCGATACGCGGTGAACCGGCGCTGCAGCTCCGCCTCCGGCAGCGTGTCCAACTTCGCCGTGCCCGGCTCGCCGGCGCCGAACCGTCGCGCGCGGTCGTACGTGAGACGGAAATTCTCGAACGACGTGATCGACGGCTGCATGCCGTAGTCGTTGCCCTGATGATATTCCGGCGCCGACAGCGTCAGCATGTTTTCGACGATGCCGCTCACGCTGGCCAGCGCCCACATCAGCGCGATGAGACACACGGTATAGCCATACAGCTGAGGGACCCGCTCGGGACGCTCCACGACTCCTCCTTGCACGAACCGGCTGCTGGCGAGAATGACCCACGCGCCGATGAGCGCGATCGCGGCGACGGCGGCGACGGCGGCGACGAAGAAGTCGACGGACGCCAAGCCGCCCGAAGAGCTCAATCCCACGACTGACTCCCATTGCATACGGACTCTAATGAACGCCGGCGAGCCCAGTTGTCCAGGGTGACGCCGAGCGCCGCCCGCTCTAGCTTTGACGCATGCCCGATCCAACGACAACCGGCAAGCTCGCCTACATCGAGATTCCCGCGCTGGACGTCCAGCGCTCGTCGCGCTTCTACTCCAACGTCTTCGGCTGGCGCATCCGCACGCGCACCGACGGTCTGACGGCGTTCGACGACACCACCGGCGAGATCAGCGGCACGTGGGTGACGGGCCGGCCGCCGTCGGGCGAACCCGGTGTGCTCATCTACATCATGGTCGCGGCGGTGGCCGACGCCGCGCAGACGATCGTGGAGCACGGCGGCTCGATCGTGACGGCGGTCGACGAGAATGCCGCGCAGGTGACGGCGACGTTTCGTGATCCGGCGGGGAATGTGTTCGGGCTGCGGCAGGAACGGAGGAGCACGGCGCGGCGGGGGTAGTCGCGCGAGGGTGTGTCACACGGAACGCTTGCGGTGTATGCAAGCGCTATCAGAACCGCGCGGATGTGTCGCGTAAGGAAAGGAAGGGAGCATGGCGAAGCTCGTGTTCGGAATGAACCAGTCCCTGGACGGCTACGTCGACCATCTGGCGTTTGCGCCAAGCCCCACGGTCTTCCGCCACTTCGTCGAGGAGGCTCAGGGGCAAGCGGGCAGTGTGTACGGTCGCAAAATGTATGAGATCATGCGTTACTGGGACGACGATCATCCTGAATGGAATGCGGACGAACACGCCTTCGCGGCGGCGTGGCGGAGCCAGCCGAAGTGGGTCGTCTCGCGCACGTTGAAGTCGGTCGGCCCCAACGCCACACTTGTTGGGGATGATCTCGAGGGCGCGATCCGCGAGCTGAAGGCCGAACGCGACGGGGAGATCGAAGTTGCTGGCCCGGAGTTGGCGCAAAGCCTCACCGACCTTGGCCTGATCGATGAGTATCGAATCTACCTGCACCCCGTCGTGCTTGGTCACGGCAAGCCATTTTTCGCCGGACCCCGGCCGCCGCTCCGCCTTATGGCGAATGATCGGATTGGCGAGGACGTCATCAGGTTGACCTACGTTCCTGCTGAATCTCGCGACTCGCCGGATGGAAATCGCCGCTGAAGTCTGGGTTCTGGGTTGGGCCCAAAGCGATGCCGCTCCCGTCTGACTATGCGCGTTGCGAGATCGACAGCTCGCGCCGCTTCCGCGGCTCGCTCGTCACTGCCAGCAAGTCAGCGTCGTCCGGTTGGTCGTAGCACTTGAGCATGGTGTCCAGGTCGGTCCGCCCACCGGCCACCGTCACGGCCTTGAGCGCGTGGTGCGACCGCTCCGAGCGCCACTTCCGGCGGTACGGGTGACACGTCCCACCGAGGACTTCGGCAGCCCTGCCGCCTCCTCCGCCTGCCGAATGCGCTGCGACAGCAACTCACTCGGCGCTGGCAGCTCGGCATCATCGCCGCGCGCGAACACCAACCCGCCGACCGCTCCGAGCCGCCGCTGAAATTCGCGGACGATGTTGAAGAACTCGTCGGAGTAGCTCACGAGCCATGAGCGCTTCTTCTTGTCGTGCTCCGCGCGCCAGGCGACGCGACGGTGCTCAAAGTCGAAGTCGGACCAGCGAAAGCCCATCGGCGGCGTCCTGTGGCTTCCAACAGCACGAGGCCGAACTCCGCCCGCACCCAGGAGAGATATCGATTCCTGGCCCGCGAGCGAGCGGCGGCGCTCTCGGAAGTCCGCACCTCTTCGGCGTACCGAGCCTGAAAATCGAGCATGGCCCGGCGCGTCGCCTCGAAGCGATCGAGGCTGGCGACCGGACGCTGAACGTCGGCTTCGCCCTTCACCCGCACATATGCGAGCGGATTCCGGTCGAGCCAGGGGCTCCCGCCGGGCATGGGCCGAGTGCAGGCCCAGCAGAGCATCTGCTTGAGCAGCTTGACGTCCGCCTGGACGCTCCGCTGTCGGACTGCGGGCGTGACCAGCTGCTTGGGTCCGAACCGGATGCCGCCAGCGCGGCGACGTGCCTCGTACTGCCGCCTGCTCTTCCCTATAAGCGGACGAATTATAGAATATAGTCTATATTTATATGCAGTTAGTATAGACTATAATCTATTGGCACCAGAGATTCCAATAGACTAAACTCTATACGACTGGCCCACGGCAATAGATTATAGTCTATAGCGAGGATGACATGACCGCATCCCTTCAGCGACTGCGAGCGCGTCAACTAGATGAATTACTTGGCGAGCTGAAGCCCTTAATTACACTGCGGCCCCCTCGCCAAGGCTGGATTCAGGCAATCCGCACCGCGCTGGGAATGACAACGTCCCAACTGGCTAAACGCATGGACATCACTCAGCCCAGTGTCTCCGCGATGGAGAAGAATGAAGCCCGAGGCGCAATTAGTCTCAGCAAGCTTCAGAAGGCAGCCGAGGCGATCAACTGCGACCTCGTGTATGCACTGGTACCACGCGAGTCCCTCCAAGTGAGTCTTGAGCGCCAGGTGCGACAGGTAGTGTGGCAGCGCATCAAGCGCACGGCACACACGATGGCATTAGAAGAACAAGCCGTGCCTGACTCGCATCTTCGAGCACAAGTGGAAGAAATGGTGCAGCAGGCGATGAGCAAGCTTCCACCGAACCTATGGGACTAGGCAGTATCGGATTTCCAACTCCTGAAGGCGCCACGCCACTCGATGAGGACGAGGCGCAGGATCTGATACCCACGCACATCGCCACCGTCTCACAACTCAACGAGTGGGAACAGGCGAACATCCTTCAAGCGGAGGAGTGGCTGTTTGCGCGCCGGAGACCGCAGATGCTAACGGAGCCTTTTGTGCGAGGCCTTCACCGTAGGATGTTCAACAAGACCTGGAAATGGGCCGGCAAATACAGACAGACAGAAAAGAGCATCGGAGTTACACCCAGCCAGATACCGAGCAAAGTCAGAGACACCTGTGACGACGTCGAATATTGGCTCGAGAAACGCGTATTCCCGTTGGACGAAGCCGCGATTCGTCTGCATCACCGGCTCGTCTCCGTCCACCCGTTCCCAAATGGGAACGGCAGGCAGACACGACTGATGGCAGATGCACTTCTCCACTACAACGGGTTGGCCCGGTTCACATGGGGAAGTGAGAATCTTCAGACCACCGGTAATGCGCGATCGCGATACCTTCGCGCGCTCCGACAGGCCGATGAAGGCGACTACTCGCCCCTTCTCGCGTTTGCAAAAAGCTGACGGCTCACTTTCGCAGCGAAACTGAGTGCGGACAGCCTGGCGAAGTTGCCCCTGTCGGAAGATTCGCCCTGCTCATCGACGAATGGCGGGAATGGGCGCGTCGTGCCAGAAGATCGGATCCGCCGCGACCCACTCAGGCGCCGGCATACTCCAGTTCGGCCGCACGGTGAAGACGCGCGCATCATGACGCTGCGTCAATGCCTCCGCCTCGCGAAGAGTTCGAACGGCCCGGAGGATGTACAGCGTGGAATCCGGCGTTGCCCATACCGATCCGTCGGTCGGCCTGTGATCACGCGTGACGGTGACAACGATGAAGCGCGCCCCTGCGACCGACCACGCTGGGCCGCGACTGAGGTCGCTACGATAGACAGCCATTCCCTGTATCGGCCTACCGATCAACGCGGCCTTTCGCTGCGCGATGACACCGAGCGGTTCGGAGAGCGTGCGGTTCGTGGCGTATACGTTGGCGACCCGCGCCGTATCTGCCTCCGACGCGAACATGTTGAGCCACCACACTTCGTGGGGACCGCGCCGCGCCTCGATGGCAAGGTACGGATTGGGGCACCGAAGATCGGCGCAGATCCGGGCTCCGTCGTCTTCGATGACGCGGTAAGCGGAATCGACGCCACGCTTGAGCGAGTCTCGGTAGATATAGATGAAGCGTGGTGCGGGCGCCTGTGCAAGCATTGCCGCCGGGAGGAGCGCGAGCAACCCAATGATTGTGCGCATCATGGTGTTGTGAGAGAGTCGTTCGCTGCATCAATAGTATCGCCGGGTCGAACTGCCCTCGAGCGCCTCACGTACGCGCGACTCCGCCATCCACTCCGGATACGGAATGATGGGCTTCGGTGCATCGACGTATAGGCTCGGGACCCGCACCTCGAGCGCGATATCGGCGATCAGATAGCCATGGTTTTCCAGAATTCGCGCTTCACCGTCGGAGAAGGCGTCGAGGTCGGTGCGGATGTGCGAAATCAGCGACGCGATCTCCTTCGAGTACCCTAGCGAGTCGCCGTTCGCGTAACGCGCCCGATATAGCCCCGTGTCCCAATACGTTCCCGTCAGCCCAGGTGCGGACCCGGGTCCCCCTGCCTTTTCGAAGCTCGCGATCAGCCATCGCTTTCTCAGCGCGAGCGCCTGGTTGCCCATGATGTCCGGATAGCGCTTGATGTCGGCAATCGTCCCTCGGTCCCTGCTGAGCTCGAACGGGCCACCGGCATCCGAAACGAGCAACGTTTCGGCGTTCTTCCAGACAGGCTCGAGGCCCATGTTGTCGTAGACACCACCGTCGGACAGGCGGATACGATCTCGGCATTGGTCGGCCTCGGGGCCCCGTGCCGCCCCGCCGATCAATTCGCTGCCTTTGACGAGCGGGTCGAGTGGCGCGAACACGGGCGGGAAGCACGCAGAGGCTGCGGCGGCGTGCGCAATCGTGATGGAGTCGAGCCCTGCTCTCTTGTATCCGGCCTGATAGTCCCCAACCATGTCCTTCGAGTAGATCCAGTCGACCCCGAAGACCATGTCGGTCGCCGTGAACAGGAACCGGGGTCTGTCCGGAAGGGCGGTCAGCGGCAACGACGTTACACGCTGCTCGAGCTCCTGGGCTACGAGGTCGGCAAGGGAGCGCTTCCAGTGCCACGGCTCCGCCTTCTTCAACAGAATGGTTCGGCGGAGGTTGTAGGACGTGAGCGCGTGCACCTTCGCGACGAGTGCGTCGAAGTTGACGAGCGGCTTACCGGGGCCGGGCGGAGACGCAATCATGGCGTCCGCAAGGCATGCCGCCATGATGCTACCGCCCGATACGGAGGAGATGGCAGCCGCGGTTGCAATCAGGCCCAGCTCGTTCAACCGCCGCAGGGAGCCGAGATGAAATAGCGTGGCGCGAAATCCCCCACCGGAGAGCGCCAGGCATAGGCCGCCCGTTCGTCTTGCCGTCGGGATTACAGAATCCGTTGTAGGCATTTCACCTCTGGCCAGTGTGGACTGAGCCCTTCGATCACCACTGCCTTACGCAACGGACCTCGCACGCCAGAATGCTACGTCCCTGTGATCGCCTTGATGACGGCAGCGGCTGGCCCGCCTCGATGCGAGCAGCGTAGACCAGACATGCCGCGGCCATTTTGCACTTCGGCGAGCGTCGGCGCGAATTCAATCTGAGAATTTTCTCAGATTGGCCCACCTGTCGGCGTGAGCCAGACCGGCTGCCGCCCCGCGTAGCGCAGGCAGAAGCGATACCCGTATGCCCTCGCGCAGCCACATCGGAAGACGTTTCTCATATGAGAGCGCTCTAATCGTTGCGCTCCTGCCACTGAAGTGTAAGATCGTCGGCATCGTCGCATTTGCCGCCGTCGTGATGTACTCGCACCGAGGATTGCACACCACTCCGACATCACACTATCGAGCTGACGTCCCGCTCGATTCGATCGCTGGCCCGGCGCACTACGATGCTTCCAACTCCGTCACTCGAAGTCGCGACTCGCTGGACGGTCCTGCTCGGCCTCGAGGCGATCGCCGGCGTCATCTTCGTCGAGATGCTCGTTGGTGGTATCAACATGTGGCATCTGCTGCATGGGCTGCGTAAGGACGGCACGTACTACGTCAGCCCCGAGCGCGTGCAGCTCCTCATCGCGACACTCGCCGTGGGCATGACGTACCTCGCGCACGCAGTGGCCACGGCTGACAGTGGCAGACTTCCCGACGTTCCGACATGGTGGCTCGCGGGCCTCGGTAGCAGCCAGTCCATCTATCTCGGTGGGAAGGCTTGGCGCCTGCTCCGCTCGCGGCGCGCGTAGCCTGCCACTTCGCGGTGCCGACCGCTTCACGACGCCGGCACTTCATCGTAGTTCCACCGCTCGACCGGCAGGGGTCCATGAACTCATTGTCCACGACGTCGGCGCTCGTCACGGTGACAGGTTGGGTGATCCTCGGCTTCATCGCGTTGCTCGAAGCGATCGTGATCTGGCTCATCGTCACGGGAAAGATCAATCTCAATCGCCTGGTCAGTGAGCCGAATGGCGATGCGAGCATGTCCCGCCTTCAGCTGTTGATCTTCACCTTCGTCATCGGAGCGTCACTGTTTCTCGTCATTGCCGGCAAGGCTCCGCCGGGGTTCCCGGACGACATCCCAGGCGGCGTCCTGACCCTGCTGGGGATCAGCGGCTCGACGTATCTGGTGAGCAAGGGCATTCAATTCAGCTCGCCTGACGGAACGGCGGACCGTCCGCCGAGGGTTACGGTGCAGCCGAAGCAGTTGGAGACTACCGGACAGCCACACCCAATCGTTCAGCAGTTTACCGCCGCACTGGATCGAGGGCCCGATCAGCGTGTCGTATGGAGCATCGACTCCACACCCGTGATCGGGACGATATCGTCAACTGGGCTGTACACGGGACCGAAGGGCCCTCCGGCCCAGGGTACGAAGGTCGTGATCAAGGCAGCGAGCGTCGCCGACTGCCGGGCCGTCGGGTACGCCGAGATCATCTACTAATCGGAGTGGCCACATGAGCCGTCAACACTCAGCCATTGCCGCGGCCACGCTCGCCCCGCTCGCCCTGGGGCTTGCGGCAGGACAGTTCTCGTCAGTCGCTCGCGGCGGTACGCGGGCAACGGCAACCGCTGCCTCGGGAAAGACGAAGATCGCGTGCGCTGCCTCACTGCTCGCCTGCCCGGAGGCGGGTTGTGCGCACGAAGGCTCGTCCGATGCCGTCACCAATGCGCTCAAGCGCGCGGTACCTGCCGGGGGGAATCCTCGCACACTGACGCTCGACGACTTCAAGCGCTTGCAGGACGACGAGGTCGCCGCATTCGGCGACGACAAGATTGAACCCGACGAAGCCGAGCGCACGAAGGGGCTGCATGATCTCAAAGTGAACGGCGGGCGCGTCTCCGAAGGCGACCTCGTGCAGGTCGTCGGCTATCTCGTCGGGAAACCGCACGCCAACAGTGGAGAATCGGTCAACTGCAAGTTGACCGGAGCCACGAACAACGACTTTCACCTCACGCTCGCGGATGATCCGGCGTCGGAGGAGTTCAGCGGCATCGTCGTCGAGATGACTCCACAAGCGCGCCCGAAGACGTGGACGCTGAAGCGCGTCGTCGCGGCGCAGAAGCTGGAACGGCCGGTCCTCGTGGTCGGACAGCTCTTCTACGACAACAAGCACCACGTCAACGACGATCCGGAGAACCCGACTGGCGGCGATCCAAAGCGCTTCTCGCTGTTCGAGGTGCATCCCGTCACTCAGTTCTTCGTCTGCAAGACGACCGATCCGTGTGATCCGTCGCATCCGGCGGACTGGACGACGCTCGAGACGGCTTCGCCATAGGAGCCCGGGATCCTCCCTTCCATCTGAGAATTTTCTCAGATTCGCCATGGCGGTTGGGCATGGAAAGGTTATTCCTGAGGCGCATGTGCTCGTGAGTCGATGGAGCTCTTCCTCACCACACGCCGAGACGATGGCCTCTACATCGACGCCCGGCGCTTCCGGGGAGACGCCGCCAACCGGACTCTCCCTCGAGTCGCTCTCCAAGCTCGCGCAGGCGATTGGCTCACTGGCTGTCGCCGGCACGGTGCTGGGAGCGCTTGCGTTCGGCGTGGGATATCTCGCGGTGAAGCAGCACGACGAGACGCTCGGCGTGATCAGCACCACGTCGTACGCCCTTTACGTGCGCACCGGCGTCGAGTTCCTGCCACGAACGCTGCAGGCCATGGCGCTCTTTCTCGGCACGAGCTTCGTGCCGGTCCTGATCCTCGTGCTTCTCGTGACGGCGATCGCGGCGGCGCGGGCGTTCGTTCCCGCGAGCACGAATGCGGGTCCGACCACGGGTACGGGTACGGGTACGAGTACGACCATGACCACTACCACGACGACGGCTCCATCCAGGATGAGTCGTGTGCTGGAAGCCTGGCCGCTCGTTCGAACACTGCTGGTCGCAGTCCTGCTGGTCGGTGGCGTCGCCATGCTCTCCTCCCAGCTGGCGCCGCTGGACTCGATCAATACGGGCCTCCTGCTCGACACCTACCATCCCGAATATGAGCGCTTCGGGACGGAAGCGTCCGAAGTTTACGGCCTGCTTCATAGACCGGCGGTTGACAGCAGCAGGCTGAAACCGGGTGGGGGCCACACCGCCACCGCTACGTCGCAGCTGTTCATCAAGTACGGGCGCAAGGCATTCCTCACGGCGATGTTCGTTTACCTCACCGCGCTCGTCAGCGCGAGCAAGCCCGCGACGGTACCGCCCCCGGAGCCAAAGCCGCTCTTGCGATCGGCGCCGTTGCGCGCGACCCAGCGAAAGGTGCTCGAGCCGATGCTCATGTTGCTCTGCGGCGTGATGGTGCTGTCGCTTCCGTTGCTCTACGGAGTGCTCTGCATCCCGACCGCGCTTCCCTGCGTCGACCTGGTCACGCCCTCGATCAAACGGCAGAAGGATTCCGAGCTGCCCGCACGTGCACTGTCGGATCTGTCCGGAGACATCAAGGAGATCGTGCTGTTCCGATGGGGAGATCAGGCGGAGGGGCAGGCGTACACGCTCGAGCGCGTCGGCGCCCAGCAGGTGACACAGGTAAACGGCACTCGCTGCGTCGAGGGCAACATGCTTCACGAGAAGGTGATCGCCTGGAGGATGACGCACTCTCCGGATGAATCACTCAAGCCCACCGTGGCGACCAAGGCGAGGCGCGCGGCTTCGAGCGTCACCCCGGTCGTCGCCCAGGCTCAGTCGCCGCAAGTCACGACGGCGAGACCCGCGCGGGGCCGGCCGTGAACAGGATCATCATGGGGTGCGTCGCGTCGCTGCTCGGAGCCTCTCTCGCGGCCAATGGCCGCGCGCAGTCTGCCACACGCGAAGTGACCACGACTACGGCGAAGGCGACGACCGTGAGCGTGAAGCTCCAGCCTCCGCCCGGGAACCAACCAGTCGTCGTCGGGGGCAGAGCGCTGTTCCTCATGGCGCCGTGCATCGACGACGAGGACGTATCCTGCTTTCCCGTCATCAGGATTCGACTCGATCCCGACGATGGCGAGCTATCCGAAGGGACCTCGGTGCAGATGTGGTTGATGCGCCTGGATGGCGCCTCGGAGATGCAGCCCGTCACCGTACTGCCCAGTCATCCAGCTGGCGCCGCGCATTGGCAACTCGGCAGGGAGTACCAGCACTACAAGGTACTGCCGTGGAGCAAGGCGCATCCGCCGTGGCGGAGTGCCACCGAGCAGATCTTTCAGTTTCGCGTCGCGTTCGATGGCGGAACGGGACAGAGCATGCCGTTTCGCCTCGTACAGCTTTCCTCACCATAGCTCGATCGCTCAAACCGGAGACTCAGATGCGGCCTTGGGTGAATCGCAGTCGTGCGGCGGACGTCCGCCACATCGCTTTCACGTGCGTGCTCACCGTCGTGATGGCGCTCGACGCATCGCATCAGCCAGCGGGCGGACAGGACATGGTGCTGCGAGGCGGCGGTGATACGGTGCGAATCGGCGCGGGAAGAATCGCGGCGAGTGATTCGCTGCCCGCCAGGTTTTCACTCCGGCGCATGGCCGGAGCCAATGTCGCCGCCATGACCGTTCGGGCGCGCATGCTTCCAACTCGGACCCAGCTCCTGGGCTTGAGTGTGTTCGCGCTTCGCGACAGCGTGCCGGGCGAGTCACCGCTCTGTCAAGCGGAGGGCTTCGGCCCGGTCGTCCAGTGCCGAGCGGTGTTCGCCGACACTCGAACGAGCTCGTACCTGGTGATGGTGAGTCACGGCGGCGGCAAAGGCAGCATCGACTACGCTTTGGAGGCCGTTCCCGTCTCCGGTCCGCTCCTTTACGGGACCGCGCTGTCCTTGTCAGATGCGCGCAATCTCGAGCTGAATCGGCTGGTCGCCGATTCGATCGGTGTCGTGGGCACCGACCGCAGCAACGCCGCGCTCTACCAGGTAAACCTGTCTACCGTCCCGCGTGAGAGCGTGTACGTGTCCCTTGCCCCCGATGACCGGCGCAGCCTCAAGCTCAGGCTCTTCGACGCGCACGGGAGGTCGTTGGACGAGTTCGAGCCGACCGCCGCGTATGCCCAGCGCCGCGTATGGCCCGCGGGATCGCCTACCGTGTTTCTCCTGGTGCAGCCGACCGACGATCGTGACTATGGCGAGCTGACGCGCTATGCGGTGCGGGTCGGCGCGTCCCCCTCGGCGGTGCAGGCGCTCGCTCCCGACGGCGAGACGGCCTGGTCGGGGACGGGAGCGCAGCAATTCGACCTGCGAGTCCCCGCCGGCTGGTCCGGGATCATCGCCCTTGGTGGGCGTGGGCAGGTGCTGAGTGTGCGCGACAGCGTTGGCACGGCGTGGCCTGTGGAGTCGGCGTTTGGCGGAACGACCCTCGGCGCGCGAGTAGGCGAGCCCTGGCTCAACTCTCCCTTTGTTCGTCACGGACTCACCAGATCGACCCGACTGACGATCGACGTGAGTCCGGACTCGGGACAGCGATATCATTCCGATTGGAACCTGACCGT